>NZ_DKIK01000116.1:0-2822 GCF_002454215.1 Acinetobacter sp. UBA6720 | reverse complement strand
TTAAGCCTGATCTTCTTTTTGACCGTACATCCAAGTCGCTGCAATATATACACAAAAGCCCGCAGCCATCACTAAACCTGTCAACATGTTCGATGTCCTATAGTTTGATAAGTGCATTATGCGAAAGTTTTATGACAAATTTATGACAATATTGTCATATTTGAAATTCTATATTTTTTTCAATATATTCAAAAACTTAATATAAAAAATATACCTATTGATTCACTTTTAGCATGAAATATTTCATTCAACTTAGGCAACTTTGTCATATTTACAACCTTATATGTCCTCACTTTCTCATCAATTTTGTTCAACTATTAAACTTTCGCCCAAAGGCTGCGTAAAACATCCACAACATCGACATTTTGTCTTATAATTTAGCCCGCTAGCTATCAGCCCGCTCAAGAGATATTTGTATGACCACTATTATCAAGCAAGATGATTTGATCACATCGGTCAAAGACGCGCTTCAGTTCATTTCTTACTATCATCCACAAGACTTTATCCAAGCGATGAGCCGTGCGTATGATCGTGAAGAGAACAAAGCTGCGAAAGATGCGATCGCGCAAATCTTAATTAACTCGCGTATGTGCGCAGAGGGCCACCGCCCGATCTGTCAAGATACAGGTATCGTCAACGTATTCGTTGAAGTGGGCATGGATGTTAAATTTGATTTAACCATGAGCTTAGACGATGCAATCAACGAAGGCGTACGTCAAGGTTACTTAGAAAACTCCAACGTACTGCGTGCTTCTGTATTGGCTGACCCAGCTTTTGGTCGTAAAAATACCAAAGACAACACCCCTGCTGTGATCTATCACAAACTTGTTCCAGGCAACAAAGTGGATATTACTGTTGCAGCAAAAGGTGGTGGTTCAGAAAACAAATCTAAACTGGCTATGCTCAACCCATCAGACTCAATCGTGGATTGGGTACTAAAAACTGTTCCAACCATGGGTGCAGGTTGGTGTCCACCAGGCATGTTGGGTATTGGTATTGGTGGTACTGCTGAAAAAGCCATGATGCTTGCAAAAGAATCGCTCATGGAAGAAATCAACATGGACGAATTACTTCGTCGCGGCCCTGCAAATAAAATCGAAGAACTTCGTATGGAAATCTTCGAAAAAGTAAACGCACTCGGCATTGGCGCGCAAGGTCTAGGTGGCTTAACCACAGTTCTAGACATTAAAATTAAAGATTACCCATGTCACGCTGCGGGCAAACCAGTCGGTATGATTCCAAACTGTGCAGCGACTCGTCACGCACACTTCCAACTTGATGGTACAGGTGTTGCACACATTCAAGCACCAAAACTGGAAGACTACCCATCTGTCACTTGGGATTCATCAACTTCTAAACGTGTTGACCTCGACACCATTACTCAAGAAGAAATGAACGCTTGGCAACCAGGCGACACCTTACTTCTGAACGGTACCATTTATACGGGTCGTGATGCTGCACACAAACGCATGGTCGACATGTTGAACAATGGTGAAGAGCTTCCTGTCGACTTAAAAGGTAAATTCATTTACTACGTTGGCCCTGTAGATCCAGTCGGTGATGAAGTGGTTGGTCCTGCCGGCCCAACAACAGCAACACGTATGGACAAGTTCACACGTCAAGTACTTGAAGCAACCGGTATGTTCGGCATGATCGGTAAAGCAGACCGTGGTCCTGCTGCTGTTGAAGCAATCAAAGACAACAAAGCAACTTACTTGATGGCAGTGGGCGGCGCAGCTTACCTTGTGTCTAAAGCGATTCGTGAAGCTGAAGTGGTTGCTTTTGCTGACTTAGGCATGGAAGCGATTTACAAATTTGTAGTGAAAGACATGCCTGTATCGGTAGCAGTTGATGTGAATGGTACCTCTATTCACGCAACAGCACCAAAAATTTGGCAAGCCAAAATTGGTAAAATTCCAGTAGTCGATGCTGCAGCTGGCTAAAACTTAAGTTTTACTTTTTTGGATACCCTTAACATGCTAAGGTCATGTTAAGGGTATTTTTTTACCTATTTTTATAGACTTAATCAAAAGATATAGACCAACAATGAAAAAATTAAATCACATGCTTTACGGTATTACCTTATGTGTCCTCAGCACAGCTTCTTTTGCCAAACCCGCGACCGAAGCATCGGTAGAAAAGGCACTCAAACTCGGCGATATTAAAGGCACTTTAGCGCAGTCTCAGCAAGAGATGCGCCCTGTCTATGACCAACAAGCCGAAGAAATTATTAAGAATATTTTTAAAACATCTACACTTAATCCTGAACAACAAAAAGCAGCCAAGCAAATCGCTGAAATCACCGCATCGTTTAGCAGCAAATTGATTTCAGATCCAAAATTTATGCAAATGCTAAAAGATGTCTACATGCAGACCTTTACCGAAGAGGAAGTGTTGGCCAACATTCAGTTTCTCGAAACACCTCTAGGCCAGTCTATCAATAAAAAAAGCAGTAAAATGATGAGCGAAATCATGCGCAATAGCATCGCCATGTCTGCGGAAATGATGCAAGATCCTGCTATTCAGCAGGAAATGAATCGTCAAATTGAAAAGACCCTTACACCATTATTTGATCAAGCCAAAAAAGCAAAATAGTTTACTTACCAGGTTAAAGGATTCCACAGCTTAAACGGCTTCATCAGTTGAACATCTTCATTTGGGTCATATTTTGCAGGTTTAAGTTTTTGCGCTTTCTTTCGTAACTCACCCGTATGTTGATCTTCAGCTACAAAGTTATAACTGTTGGACTTTAACTGGGTAAATGCAATTTCCTGAATCGCAATTTTTTCAGGGATAACCGCCAAAGGCCCTGCAACCTCTCG
>NZ_DKIK01000042.1:0-5182 GCF_002454215.1 Acinetobacter sp. UBA6720 | reverse complement strand
CTACATATCGTTATAAACGGCATAAAAAAAGCCCTCATCTTTCGATGAGGGCTTTTTAGAATCTGGAGCGGGAAACGAGACTCGAACTCGCGACCCCAACCTTGGCAAGGTTGTGCTCTACCAACTGAGCTATTCCCGCATAGCGCTGTATGATACAGCAAGCAAGTTCAGGGTCAATAGCTTTATGAAAAAGCTGAGTTTAATTGCATAAAATAAAGCCAGTTTAATGCAGTCTGTTCCGACTTTTTGATTTTTTACCGCTGAAAAGTAAAGTCTTGGTTCGGATGATGATCGTTTTAACCGTCGCATAGCAGCAAGGAACAGGTATACTCTCAGAATAATCATTTTTGGAGACAGGCATGAGCTTAGAGCAGCAATTAATTGAGCGCTTACAGCAGTTTTCCCCATCCCATTTAGAAGTGGTGAATGAATCTTCGGGGCATGGTGGATATTTCCCCGGTAAGGAATCACATTTTAAAGTGATTGTGGTGAGTGAAGCCTTTGCTGGTCTGCGTTTGGTACAGCGGCATCAAAAAATTTATGCCGTAGCAGGCGATTTACTCAGTCCTGGAAAAATTCATGCTTTAGCTATTCATGCTTTTCTACCAGAAGAGTGGAAAGGGCAAGACACTTCTAGCCCAAACTGTGCACATACACCGAAAAGCTAAACAGAGGCTTGCGAATGGAAACACAATTACTGATTAAAATTGTACATATGAGTGCAGTGAGTATTGCATGCATAATTATTTTGGCACGTGCGATGACCTTGTTTAAGGGGGTTCAGGGTAACCAGCCCAATCCTACAGGTCGTATCGCTTTTGTTGCATTTCAGCATTTGAGTATGACTATGATTGTACTCACAGGCATCATCTTATTGGTGATGAAAAACTTTGAAGTGCAAACATGGTTCTATGCCAAAGTGGTTTTATTTTTAGTCATACTGTCTTCTTTATCTAAAGCCTATAAAAAGGATGACACAATTTTATTAGCACAGCGCCGTGCAGGCTTATTTCTCGCTGTAGTGTCGATGGTTTCGATTATTGGTTTAGTCATGATTAAACCAAACTTTGGCTAATTGTTAGACATAATGTTCGGCACGAAACCTGTTCTGCGCTACACTGCTAGATAAGGTGGAAAAATAACAAGATGGAGGGGATTTTATGCATACACGTGTGGTATTTAATCAAAAAGGTGGTGTAGGCAAGTCCAGTATTGCTGTGAATTTGGCTGCTATCAGTGCGCATCAAGGTCTAAAAACATTATTGATTGATCTCGATCCACAAGCGAATTCGAGTCAGTATGTGTTGGGCGATGATGCAACCTATACTGCGGATAAGCCTGCTTTAGAGCCAAATATTGAGAACTATTTTGAAGAAGTTCTGGGTGCTACACAAAATAAAAGCTTGCTCGGCAATGCGATTGGTTCGATCCTGAAAGGACGTGCCAAAGGCTTAGAAAGCTATGTGCATCAGTCTCCTTTTAAAAATCTTGATGTGATTCCTGCCAGCCCAAATTTGGGTGCCTTGGCCCATGCATTAGAATCCAAACATAAAATTTATAAATTGCGTGATGCCTTACAACAACTGGTTGGGAAGTACGACCGAGTTTATATTGATACACCACCAGCCTTTAATTTCTTTACCTTATCGGCATTGATTGCGGCCAATAAAGTTCTAATTCCGTTTGACTGTGATGTTTTCTCTAAACGAGCACTACAAACCTTGATTGAAAATGTACTTGAAACCCAAGATGATCATAATGACCATTTGGAAATTGAGGGCATCGTGGTCAATCAATACCAAGCACAGGCTAAACTGCCACGTGAAGTGGTGCAACAGTTGAAAGATGAAGGTCTACCTGTTTTAGAAAGTATGTTACCGCCATCGGTGATGATGAAAGAGTCTCATCATAAAAATTTACCGTTGATTCATTTGGCGCATGATCATAAATTGACGCAGGCCTATCAATCATTGTTCAATGAGATTGAGAATAATAAACTGCGAGATTCAGCATGAAAAATATCTTAGTTGCTTTTTTAGCGGGCAGTACGTTGTTATTAGGTGCGTGTGCCACAACGGTTAAACCAACCTATGTTTCTCCTACACAGTACCAAGCGCTGAACTGCCAACAGCTACAGGCAGAGTATAATCGTATTCAACAACATTTAGATGAAGGTGTACCGACTGAAAAACGCACGGGTATGGGTGTAGGTGTGGGACTGGGTGGTGGTTGGAGTCATGGTGGCGGCTGGGGCTTTGGTCCAAGTATTTCGCTCAATATGGGACAATCTTCGAATACTAAAAAGACCGAAATTTCAAGGCTTTTGGGCCAACAAGAAGCCATAGTACAAGCTGCAAAGTTTAAGGGTTGTACGATTACTGTCCGAAATAAGACAAATTAAACACGGATAGATTCATTCTGCTGAAGTGTTTGTATCTTTAGCAGAATGAAAATTTTAGCAAAATGTTTCAAAAATAATCACAATAAAACAACGTCTTATTATTTTTTAAGGTCACTTTTCAGTAAGTAGGTTCTGTCTTTTTGTCTGCCTTGACTTGAGGAAACTGCTCTTTTTCGGCTAAATTGCGCATCTTGAATACTGTTGTTGGATGTCTATGATTGAGAGTTGGCTGTTTGTATTGGCAATGATTGCTGTCCTGATGATTCCGGGACCAACCAATGCTTTACTCGCAAGCTCTGCACATCAGCAAGGTCTGGCGAAAACCAGTGCGCTTGTGCCTGCAGAACTGTTCGGGTATTTCTATGCCATCAACTTATGGGCATTGTTAATTCATTTGAGTACCCCTATCTGGCCATATCTGATTGATATTTTGCATATTATTAGCGCAGGTTACGTATTTTGGTTGGCTTTTCACCTATGGAAAAGCTCACATTTAGAAAAACATAATCAACGTTTTACCTCGATTCGACCAATGCAGTTGTTTTTTTCAACTTTGAAAAACCCAAAAGCTGTACTGTTTGCTGCAGGTATTTTTCCTTATGAAACATGGGATAATCCGACGAATTTTTTATGGGTCTTTATTGTATTTAGCTTAGTTTTATTACCTACGGCTTTGTTTTGGATGTCATTTGGTCGTGCCATTTTATCGGGTGAGTCCAAGCAAATAAAAGCCGATCTCTTGTACAAAGGATCGGCCATGTTATTGGTGGTATGTATGTTCCCTGTGATTTTACGCTTTTTTGCCTAAGCGCGAGTGGTTGATTTTTTCTTCCATTTCGCCCGAATAAAACCAATGATTCCAGGCAAGACACTAATAATAATGATGCCGAAAATCAGATGGGTGAAATTGTCTTTGACCACAGGCACATTGCCAAAAATATAACCTAAAGTAATGAATGAACCAATCCAGCAGAATGCACCAATCAGGTTATAAGACAGGAAAAATTTGTAGTCCATTTTTCCTGCGCCTGCCACAAAAGGTGCAAAGGTGCGCGCAAAGGGAATAAAACGTGCAAAAATAATGGTTTTACCACCATGTTTTTCAAAGAATTTTTGTGTATTTATCAGGTGTTGTTTATTAATAAAACGTGACTCGATTTCAAAAACACGCGGCCCAATATAACGACCAATATGATAGTTCAACGTATCGCCCAGTACGGCTGCGACAAAAAGTAAAATACCAAGGAACCATGGATTCATTGCACCCGTTGATGCAGCTAAGGCACCTGCGGCAAACAATAAGCTATCGCCAGGTAGAAAGGGCATGACCACCAAGCCTGTTTCCACAAAGATGATAAGAAACAAAATTGCATAAATCCAAACCCCATAGTTGGTGATAAACTCGAGCAGATGGTCATCGACATGTAATATAAAATCAATCAGTTCCATGGGGCACAATTAAACAGAAGAGTGCAGAAATCCTAGCAGTCTCATTGTCAGAAGTCAGTATTAAAACGTAAATAAATTCGGCTATTATTGTTCTCTATTCGGAACGATGCATAATGAAAATGCATATTTATTCTAAAAACAGAGATTATTAAAATAGCTACAACTTCAAATAAAACGTATTTAAAGGTGTAAAAATGTTTAATCCAAATGTTGTGGTCAAAAGTATTGTCAATCAACCCAATACCGATGCTGTTTTAGCTTTAATTGCACGCGTGCTGATGGCTTATATTTTCCTTGTCGCAGGTTGGGGGAAAATTACAGCTTATAGCGCAACTGTAGGGTATATGGAGTCTATGGGCGTTCCCGGAGCGCTATTACCATTAACTATTTTGGTTGAGTTTGGTGGTGGCTTAGCGCTGCTGTTTGGATTCCAAGCGCGTTTTGCTGCGTTTGGTTTGGGGCTATTTAGTGTGATTACCGCTTTTATCTTTCATGATGGCACACAAGACAGTATTAATTTTATGAAAAACTTTGCCATGGCAGGAGGTTTGTTTTTTCTGATGCTACATGGTGCAGGAAAAATGAGCCTAGATCATCTGATTGAAAAATAATTCAAAATGAAAAGTAGCATTTATGATGCTGCTTTTTTTATTTACAAAAAAGTACCGTCTGTTGGTGCTTTTTTTGTTTTGATTAATAGCAATAAGACATGAGGAAAAATAATATGAAAAATCTTCTAAAAATTGCGCTTTGTATGAGCAGTTTAAGTCTAGCTGTAGGCGCATGGGCAAATGATGAGCATATCATCATGCAAGAAGCGGCAAACAATCACGTCACTGTTTCAGCCATTGCAAATCTCAAAGATGAAACGGCGGTCACTTTAAAAGGTACACTGTTGAAACATCTCAATGAAGATCATTATGAGTTCAGCGATGGTACAGGGGTTATTTTGCTGGATATTGATGATGATTTGTGGAAAGGATCCAATATTAAAGTAGGTGATAAAGTACAGGTGGTCGGTGAGGTCGACACACATCGTTATAAACCGACCGATATTGAAGTTGTTAAAATAGAGAAAATTTCGCAATAAACATAGCACATAATTGCGTGCTTTTTTGTTTAAACACCACCAAATGTTGGCCTTGCATAAAGCTTGTCCGAATTATGTGCGTTATGTGTGGAAAAATGCTAGAATACGGCGCTTATATTCGTTTGCCTTTCATAGTTGTTTGTCATGACTACCAATACTCAAATTACTGAAGATCGTATCCTTATTTTGGATTTCGGTTCTCAATATAGCCAGCTTATTGCACGCCGCGTACGTGAAGCTGG
>NZ_DKIK01000111.1:1669-4979 GCF_002454215.1 Acinetobacter sp. UBA6720 | reverse complement strand
CTCTTCTGCTTAAATGTGTTGCTTGGTTAAAAGAAAATTTGCATAAAAAATCCCATGCGCTGTGGCATTGGATTTTTGAGTAGAGCTTGAGGTGCTGCTTGTGAATTGCACTTAGGCTAAAGCGACTTCAATCATCCTTGCTGTATATATTGAAACGTCGTGAACCTTGCTTAGTTTGTGGGAATTGATTGAGATATTCAGGATGTGATTTGAGTAAAGCCTTGCTATCTAAGCTGATCGAATCCTTCGACTTTTTCCATGTCACTGAGCCTACTTTAAAGGTGGCACGTTCAGCCTCCTGCATCTTGGCTTGAAGTTGATGCTTCAGTAGATCGAACTGCTCCTGATGTTTTTCAATTTGGTTACGGGTCTGAATGAGTTGCTCAAACTGTTGATTGGCTTGCTCATCCTCAGATAGATCCGTGGTGCTGAGCGGTACATGTTCTGGATAAAGTAGTTGTAAGGCTTTGGCTGCGGATTCACTGGCATCGGCTTCAGGTGGGGTATCTTTTTCTACACATTCCCAGAAGTAACGTTCCGCATTGACGATGTGCTGAATCACTGATTCTGAACGAGTGACTTTAAAAATTCGGGTTTCATGTCCACAGATCAGTACGCAGATATGCGCGGCTTTCTTGCCTGTCACGGCCAATTGATGTTGTACCTGACACAACACGTATAAAGGCACCCCGTCTCGCCACAGCTTGGCCCCATACTCCCCTGCGGTTTTGCATTCTAATATCTGCACATCAGCATCTCCAACCACGGAGTAATCCAGATTAGCCAACATAAAATGCTTGTCTGGATCAGGATGTTGTAATACGGCATTGACCCGACGCACTTTGTAGTTGGTATGCATGCTGTAGTATTCTGCCACCAAGGGTTCAAGTCGTTTACCCCAGTACAAGGGTGCATGCCCTTCGCTTTCATCCTCAATACCTTGTTGAATACGTCCAGTCTTGATCATCCATAGTTCAAGCATCGACATATAGGGATTAAGGCCGCAGGCAGCGGCACAGTCACTACTACCAATACCTTGACGACGGACTTCCAGCCATTCCGCCTGACTTAGGTTTTTGGTCTCCACAAAGCGTTTTGCATGGGGGAGTTTAGGGCGATGAGCACGGATATTTGCTCGAGTAGGATGAGGTTGAATTAAAGCTGAGTTCATATAGATGTCCTCTGATTATTAAATTTTAGGCATAAAAAAAGCCACATCTGGAGATGTGGCAAAGAGGTATTTGGATTCAAAGAGATTTACAGGATCATGTTGATCTGATGTGATCATGTTAAATTCTGAATCTGAATCTAAACTTAAACAATCAAGCGCAATGCTTGTTCAAGCCCACGTTGTTTTAAGCCTGCTCCTGCACCGAACCATGCTGAATCTAAGCGATGATCCTGACTCATGGCACGACGTTCATGATCACAAAATTCCGTAATGGAACAAAGTAAGCCATAAGCGGTATCTTTAGCTGAACTGAGTTCTGCCCCACGGCCATGCCCGTTAAACATGGTCATGACTTTGGACATGGCACGTCCATTCGGTTCAGTCTTGTTATCAGTTTTATTGGATTGGCTTCCTTGCGTTGCCACATTGCGATAGAACTGAATAATACTGTCATCTTGCTCGGCCATGCTTAGGCTCGTATTATTAAACACCGCATCGAAATACGCTGCTGCTTCGGTCTGTGTGACTTTACGCTGACTGAGCTGTTTCATTTCATACATGTGTTCGTTCCATGCCCGCACTGAAATCCCCAATTGGTGCTTGATCTTCTGCGCATCAAACTTGGTGCTGTGTGGCACTTTGACTACGCCTGCACTGCTGTTCTGACCTTTCAGGGCAATGGCTAAGGTGTTGTTACACACCACACGAATTGAAGTGAATTGTGCTGTGGTTGCCAGTGTGCCGTCACACGCCGTAGCCAAGAGAATGTAACCATTGCTGACATCTTTGCCTTTTAAATTAGAAGTCTGCCCTGTTTTGGCTAAAGCCCAGAATTTCTTACCACCTTTGAGTACGCCTGCGGTTTCCAGTTCAAAGCCTGATTGTTCAGTCAAGTCTCGATAAAATTCTAGAATCTCTCGGGGTTGGACTTCCTGATAGCGTTGACTGACTACAGATAAAGGCGCATGCGTGTCGGAACGGTATAAAACCCGCTGTTCATCATGCGGTAGGATCAAGCTTTGTCCTTTATGGTTTTCAGCCATATAACTCACATTCGAGCTTTCGATCTGCCAGTCCATGCCTGCTTGCTTGGCCCAGACTTCGATCGGTTGGTTCGGTGTGAGCTGATTGCCTAAACCATGCCAAGGGGTTTGACCGACATACGCCATGTTTTCAATTTGATGTGCCATAGTAAAAATTCCTGAAATTAGTTGAATTAAAATATTTAGAAGTAATGAGTCATAAAGCGGTTAAGGCTTGGCCCAAGCAAAATGCTGCTGACAGTCCTGACAGAGATATCGCTCAGCATTGTGGTAATATTTTTCATAGCAGTACTGACTCACGATGACCAATACCCCGCCAACCACAACACCGATGGCTGCGCCTGCAAAAGGCGGGAATCCTGCCTTTTTGGCAATCTGCATGCCGAACAGCGCCATCTGTGTCGGTGAGATACAGCGTTGTAACTGTTCGAAATAGTTGGCGTGGGCATTGCCTGAATCGGTCTGTCTGACATGGGTAGACTGACAGTAGGGACATTGAATAAAGGACATTGATATTCCTTCTGAAATGAATTCAGTGCGAAGAGCTGAATTGAGGGCATAAAAAAACCGTGCCCATTGAGGACACGGTTTGATTTAGTTTTTGCTTTGTCGTTGAGAGTCGAGGGCCGTTATTGGAAGCTATAGCTTGCAGTGCCTTTTTCCGTTTCAACATCAACACGCACTACATTGTCATAGCCACAGCCTGTTAATTTCAGTCTTAAACGCAGACCCATTTTAAAATGCTGTGGATATTCCAACGATCGACGATAGCCTTCGTAACTGCATTCACCGTTGTTGATCAGCACATTGGTGACATCAATCGGATCTGCACTATTAGAGCGGATCGTCAATACTGTAGCGGACTGATTTTGGGCATACCAGTTACTAGTATCTTTGACATCTAGTTCTACCGTAAATGTATTTGGATCAAGGCCAGAACTGCATCCACTCAACAACATTCCTGTCGTTGCAGTTACTGCGAGTAGGATGGGTTTAAAAAATTGCTTCATACATTTCATCCTTAGCAGTAGTTATAGCTCACGCTATAATCGCCCGTATTTAAATCAATACTGACCAGATGAATTTCACAGTCTGT
>NZ_DKIK01000111.1:0-1548 GCF_002454215.1 Acinetobacter sp. UBA6720 | reverse complement strand
GCTCCATGTTCCTGCAAGCTGAAGTCTTTCACTGATTTGCCTGTATCTTTTGCGGCTTTGGCGAAGACATAGCGTTGATACTTGTCTATGTTGTCCTGCTCAAACTGAGGCAGTTCGTCATAAGGCAGCATCGACAGCAAGGTATCGACAGACTTTAAGTTTTTATCAAACTCAAAACTCAGCAATTCAGGTTCATGGTCTGCTGGACTCAGACTCTTGCTTCCCGTGGTCAATTCTTTGACATCGATGCCGTCCACTTCTGCCGATGCAATCTCGGTTGAAGCGGCAGAAGTGGCGGATTCTAAAGGCTGTGCAGAGCTGGCCACCGAAGTACTAGCCGCTTGAACAGTTTTTTCAGTTACATGTTTGGGGCTAAAGAAATAGAAGCCTGCGATGCTGATCAGGGTCAGGGCTAAGATTGCCGCCAAGCCCAATATGGTTTTTTGGTTCATCTTTAATGCTCCCCATTTTTAGTTGGGTACAGTGACTTGACCATTCTGAGCATTAAAGTGAACGAAGCGTGGGCAGCCACCCTGAAAGTTCACCGTGAAATTACGCCAACCACGGTTGCCAGGATTGGTTTTATACATGCACTGATACACCCCACCACCCAAATTGCGGGCTTTAACAAAGTAGGCTTCACTGGCTTGCGCAAACCAGCCTGCCTGCGTCAATGATGCCCCTGTAAGCAGTGATGAAATAAGGGCAGTTTTTAGGAAGGTTTTAAACATAATCATTTTCTCTTTTATAGGCATCACTCGTCTTGGACTTAATCAGACGCAGTGCTCCCCATGCATGAATGTTGGAATGAATATCTATGTTTTTTTGAAGTGTTATAGACGATAAAGCACACAGATCTATGACCCTCAAAACAGCATGAGAGATTCATCTTCATATCGGTAATATGTACTTGAAAAAGTTTTATTCTTAGAAAGTCATCGACACAGCTATGCATTGACTGCACGGCATCAGGTCTAATCACCCAACGGCACAAACATGTAAAAAGAGAAATATAAAAGACTGTCTTGATGTAAGCGCATGGCATACTCCTAGATGAATTAGAAGTTCTACCAAGTCACTGTCAAATGATGGTGGCAGAACGAGAAAGGGTTGACAGACCAGTCATCTAGGAACCGGCACGCACAAGGCGTCCCTCCCTCGTCCTACCGCTACGAAGGGGGGACGAACGAGTTCGCCACCAAAAAATTACTTTTTTGATGTGCTAGATGATAACGGTCTGTCAAAACCGACTGACAATGTAGGTCAGCAGGCTAAGGATAATCTGCACGGTGGAGAGCGTCAAGTAAGCTAAGCGAATGGATAGCTGAAAATATTTAGAATTACGAGCCGTTATAATGGCACTATAAATTTAGCTTGATTTAGACACAGTTTTCTAAACTGCATTCCACCATCTTCCGAATACGACTCAAAAAAGCCGATTCAATCCAAAATTTTATGAGGGGTAGGTTGTGGGGTAAAATCATAGACAAGAAAAAAGCCCTTGCAAATACAAGAGCTTAATTCAAAATTTGGCGGAAGCGGTGAGAT
>NZ_DKIK01000105.1:0-2603 GCF_002454215.1 Acinetobacter sp. UBA6720 | reverse complement strand
GATGTCTAAAACTCGCGTCATTTACCCGGGGACTTTTGATCCAATTACCAATGGTCATATTGATTTGGTCACACGTGCATCACGTATGTTTGATGAAGTGGTAGTAGCCATTGCCATTGGTCATCATAAAAATCCTGTCTTTAGTTTAGAAGAGCGTGTGAGCTTGGCCAAAGCATCATTAAGCCATCTTGATAATGTTGAGTTTGTAGGTTTTGATGGTTTGTTGGTGAATTTCTTCCGTGAACAAAAGGCAACGGCTGTGCTGCGAGGATTGCGTGCAGTGTCTGACTTTGAATACGAGTTCCAGTTAGCTAATATGAACCGTCAACTTGATTCACACTTTGAGGCGGTGTTTTTAACGCCGTCAGAGCAGTATTCATTTATTTCATCGACGTTGATTCGTGAAATAGCACGTTTAAAAGGTGATGTGACCAAGTTTGTACCGCAAGCTGTGGTTGCAGCTTTTGAGCGTAAACATCAACAAGGTTGGTAGAGTGTCTTTATATATAACCGATGAATGCATCAATTGTGATGTTTGTGAACCTGTGTGCCCCAATGAAGCCATCTTCATGGGGGAGCTGATTTATGAAATCAATCCAGACTTATGTACAGAGTGTATCGGACACTATGATAAACCCCAGTGTCAATTGTTCTGTCCAGTGGATTGTATTCCGCTTGATCCTAATCATGCGGAAACTGAAGATGAGCTCATGGATAAATATAAAAGGCTGATTGCTCAAAAAAGCGCAAGCAATTAAGTCTAAGATTTGATACTATGCGCCTCGAAGTGAGCCAGACGATCGCTGCTGTGGAGATCTCCGTGATTGAAGCAGGGGAGGAAAGTCCGGGCTTCATAGGGCAAGGTGCCAGGTAACGCCTGGGCGGCGTGAGCCGACGGAAAGTGCAGCAGAGAGTAGACCGCCTTCATTATGGTTTCGAGCAATCGAAATCGGAGGTAAGGGTGAAAGGGTGCGGTAAGAGCGCACCGCATGGCTGGTAACAGTTCATGGCATGGTAAACCCCACCGGAAGCAAGACCAAATAGGGATCCTTTAGGCATGGCCCATGCTGGATCCGGGTAGGTCGCTTGAGCGTATGAGTGATTGTACGCCTAGAGGAATGATCGTTCTCGACAGAACCCGGCTTATCGGCTCACTTCAACAAATTTTGATCAATTAAGCGCGCAAGGTACTTGACGTACTGGTGAGAACACCACATAATGCGCGCACAGTTTACGGCTATGTAGCTCAGTTGGTTAGAGCACCGCACTCATAATGCGGGGGTCACAAGTTCAAGTCTCGTCATAGCCACCATTTTAAAAGACCAAGCTCTCAGCTTGGTCTCTTTTTTTGTGCGTAAAAAATAGATTTGAATATGTCGATATAAAAAAGCCCAAACACATGTTTGGGCTTTTTTATTGGAGAAAGTGCTTATACGCCAGCTTTCCAGCCATTCATGATTGGGTAGCGACGTTCACGGCTAAATGCACGTGAGCTGATACGCGGACCAATTGCACCTTGGCGGCGCTTATACTCATTGAAGTCCACCAAACGAATGACTTTCTTCACTACTTCAGCATCAAAGCCTTTGGCAATAATGTCATCTTGGCTCATATCTTCTTCGATATAGGCGTAAAGGATTGCATCCAGTACATCATAGTGTGGTAAAGAGTCTTGATCCGTTTGGTCAGGGCGTAATTCAGCTGATGGTGGGCGAGTTATCACACGCTCTGGAATCACAGGTATTTCGGAAATACTGTTACGGTATTTTGCCAATTCAAACACGATGGTTTTGTACACATCTTTAAGTACAGCAAAGCCACCGACCATATCGCCGTAAAGGGTGCAATAACCGACTGAAAGTTCAGATTTGTTACCTGTAGACAGTACAAGGTTACCGAACTTGTTGGATAAGCCCATTAACAACGTACCACGTGCACGTGCTTGTAGGTTCTCTTCCGTGGCATCCGCAGGGGCATTGCCAAAGAATGGATACAGTGTTTGCATGAAGCTGTTTACAATCGGATTGATTTCCGCAATACCAAAGGTAATGCCCATAGTCTTGGCTTGAGCTGCTGCATCTTCTACGCTGATTTGAGAGGTGTAGGTATACGGCATCATCACAGCTTGTACCTTGTCGGCACCAATCGCATCTGCTGCAATTGCAAGGGTTAGGGCAGAGTCGATCCCACCTGATAAACCCAAAATCACCCCTGGGAAACCTGAGCGCTGTACATAGTCACGGGTCGCCATTACTAAGCTTTGATAAATCTCTGCCATCGTGTCTAAAGCAGGCGGCAGCGCATTGGCCTTAAAGGCTTGTTGTTCTGCTTCGTATTCAGCGAAATACAGGGATTCTTTAAAGCTTTCAGCTTGAAGTACAACTGAACCATTTTTGGCAATCACGAAGCTTGTACCATCAAAGATCAGGTCGTCTTGACCGCCGACTTGGTTGGCATAAACCAAGTTGAGGTTCATTTGTTTCGCCAATGCAGACATGGTTTCAACGCGATGCTGCGGCTTACCGACTTCATATGGTGAAGCATTTAAGACCAAAGCCGTTTCTACATTGAGCTGTGCTAATTGTTGTACTGTTGACAGTGAC
>NZ_DKIK01000097.1:0-3638 GCF_002454215.1 Acinetobacter sp. UBA6720 | reverse complement strand
TGAAAGCAATGTCGGTCAAAAATGGCATGTTCTAACCAACGTTGGAAACTTAGGTTGTGGCACAAATATTCATTGCCATAAGTAACTAAAGTAAGTTGTTGTTGCCAAATAGGATCAAGCGACATCGTTTGTTGTTCTCTTCTGTGGTGGCCCTATCTTAACCTGTTTATAAAACCATGTACTAAACAAATTTTCCTGATCGTAGAGCTTCATCAACGTGCTTAAAAACTGATAGAATATGGGGTTTTATTAATTTTATAAATTGTTGCTTTGAGAGTTACTATGTCACTGGAAGCCCTGACCACTGAAGCGCTTGCTGCGATTGCAGCAGCAGAGGACCTTGCTACACTCGATCAAGTACGAGTGCAGTTTACGGGTAAGAAAAGCCAGCTCGCTGAGCAATCAAAAGCTTTAGGTAAAATGGACCCTGAAGAGCGTAAAAATTTTGGTGCGCAAATTCATGCTGTCCGCGAAGCGATTACCGGTGCTTTAACTGAACGCCAAACACAATTACAACAAGCAGCGTTAGCACAAAAACTCGCAAGTGAAACGGTTGATATTACTTTACCGGGTCGCGGTCAAACGATTGGGAGTATTCACCCCGTTACTCAAGTGCAAGAGCGGATTTGTCAGTTCTTTACAAAAGCGGGTTTTGTGATTGAAACTGGACCAGAAGTTGAAGATGACTATCACAACTTTGAAGCTTTAAATATTCCAGGGCATCACCCTGCGCGTGCAATGCACGATACATTCTATTTCGATGCGACACATTTGCTACGTACCCATACTTCGGGTGTGCAGATTCGTACCATGGAAACCCAGCAACCCCCGATTCGTATTGTGTGCCCGGGTCGTGTATACCGCTGTGACTCTGACCAAACGCATTCGCCAATGTTCCACCAAATTGAAGGTTTGTATGTCGCTGAAAATACTAGCTTTGCAGAACTGAAAGGTTTATTGGTCAATCTGTTAAACGAATTTTTTGAAAAAGACTTAAAAGTGCGTTTCCGTCCGTCTTATTTCCCATTCACAGAGCCAAGTGCTGAAGTGGATATTATGGATGAGCGCGGTAAATGGTTAGAAGTGCTTGGTTGTGGCATGGTGCATCCGAATGTATTGCAAGCTGCGGGTATTGATCCTGAAAAATATAAAGGTTTTGCTTTCGGTCTAGGTGTGGAACGTTTTGCGATGCTTCGTTATGGCATCAATGACTTACGTATGTTCTATCAAAACGATGTGCGTTTCTTACGCCAATTTGCTTAAACAGATTTATACCTCTCCCTGCCTCTCCTTGAAGGAGAGGAGTTGTTTGTGATGACTTGGGGTTCTCCTTCTTTTCCAAAAGAGGGAGTTAGAGGGGGATTCAAAAATTTAGATTTATAGGTTTTTAACAAAATGAAAATTAGCGAAAATTGGTTGCGTACATGGGTTAACCCAGCCGTTGATAGCAATACTTTATCTGACCAACTGACCATGCTAGGTTTAGAGGTCGATGATTTATCACCTGCGGCAAAACCGTTCACTGGCGTAGTGGTTGGCGAGGTGTTGACCGTAGAACAACATCCTGATGCAGACCGTTTACGTGTAACAACCGTCAATATTGGTTCAGGTGAACCATTGCAAATTGTGTGTGGCGCGCCAAACGTACGGGTTGGTATGAAGGCCCCTGTGGCAACCATTGGTGCGGTGCTTCCAGGTGATTTCAAAATCAAAAAAGGCAAACTTCGTGGCATTGAATCACAAGGTATGCTGTGTGGTGCGTCTGAAATTGATTTAGAAGATAAAATTGATGGTCTTTTAGAATTGTCTACAGATGCACCTGTCGGTGTGGATGTTCGTGAGTATTTACAGCTTGATGATCATGTGATTGATATCAGCATTACGCCAAACCGTGGTGACTGTTTCAGTATTCGTGGTATTGCTCGTGAAATTGGGGTGATTAATCAACTGACCGTGACTGCACCTGAAATTAATGCTGTAGCTGCAACTATTGCCGATGAGAAAAAAGTTGTGGTGAGCACGGAAGGCTGCCCACGCTATTTAGGTCGTGTGATTAAAAATGTGAATACCAAAGCAGCAACCCCAGAGTGGATGGAACGTGCTTTGGTTCGCTCAGGGATTCGTCAGCACAGTATTTTGGTTGATATTACCAACTATGTACTGATGGAGTTGGGTCAACCATTACATGCTTTTGATGCGGCGAAAATTCAAGGTTCGGTTCAAGTTCGTCAAGCGAATGCAACTGAAAAATTGGTTCTACTGAATGAACAAGAAGTTGAGCTCAATGAAAAAGTCATGGTGATTGCGGATGATGAAAAAGCATTGGCGATTGCAGGCATCATGGGTGGCTTGTCCTCATCTGTTAGTGATGAAACCCAGGACATTTTCTTAGAGTCTGCATTCTTTGCTCCATTAGCTATTGCGGGCCGTGCGCGTAGTTTTGGTTTACATACGGATGCGTCGCAGCGTTATGAACGTGGTGTCGATTTTGAATTACCAATGCTCGCGATGCATCGTGCATCACAATTGATTGCAGAATTGGCGGGTGGTGAGTTCGGTCCGATTACGACTGTAGAACAAACGGCAGTTTTACCGAAGCGTGAAGCGATTGAGCTGGAACAAGCGCAAGTGGATCAATTGCTTGGTTATCGCGTAGATGCTGGATTTATTGCGGATGCATTGACCCGTTTAGGTTGTGCTGTGACGGTTAAAGCAGAAGGTCGGTGGTCAGTGGTTCCGCCTTCACACCGTTATGATATGGCGATCTACCAAGACCTGATTGAAGAAGTTGCGCGTATTCATGGTTATGACAATATTCAAATCAGTTTGCCAAAAATTGAAGCGCAATTGGCTCAATATCAAGACCAATTTGAAGTGGCTCAGCTTCGTCAAACCCTCGTGACTTTGGGTTATCAAGAAGCAATTAGCTTTAGCTTTGCAGACTTAAAGCTTGAGAAGCAACTCAATGCGGCTGTGAATCCTTTGGCTTTGGCTAACCCGATTTCAAGCGATTTAGCAGTAATGCGTTCAACACTGCTTTCTAGTTTGATTCCGTGTGTGCAATATAACGTAAACCGCCAACAAAGTCGTGTGCGTTTCTTTGAACTCGGCTTACGTTTCGACTATCAAGATGCTGAATCTATTCATGATTTGAAACAAATTCCTACCCTTGCAGTGATTGCAACAGGTGCAAAAACGTCAGAAACTTGGCATGCTAAACCTCAAGCTATGGATTTCTTTGATTTCAAAGGCGAAATTGAAGAAGTATTGGCAGCAGGTCGTGTGCAGGTTGAATATGTTCGCTCTGAACGTAGTTGGTTGCATCCGGGTCAGTCTGCTGAGGTTTTAGTCAATGGTCAATCTATTGGTTACTTTGGTCGATTACATCCATCTTTAGAAGATGCACTGGATTTGAGCACAACTTGGGTGGCTGAACTTGATCAATCGGCTGTTTTGCAAACTTATGTATCTAATTTTACAGAATTATCACGTTTTCCGTCGGTTAGACGTGATATTGCGCTTTTAATTAGTGATAAGATAAATGTAAGTGAAATTCAGCAACTTATCGAAAAAACAGGTGGTGAGCTTTTAGACTCGACTTGGTTGTTCGATGTGTACACTGGGCAAGGCGTTGAAGA
>NZ_DKIK01000121.1:0-2783 GCF_002454215.1 Acinetobacter sp. UBA6720 | reverse complement strand
AATCCCCGTAGGGACGCCATATCTTGATCTTCTGATCAACACTTATTCATAATTATTATTATTTCATTGCAGATTTGCAGTTTTTCACTACAATAGCCCGCTTCATTCCCCAACTAATTCAACGCTTATGCACTCATCTCCGAATGATGCTTCGCATCAGGGCAATTCTGCGCCTTTAAAGCGCGCTATGAGTACTCGACATCTGGTCATGATTTCGCTAGGTGGCGCAATCGGAACAGGTCTATTTTTAGGGTCGGGTGAAGTCATTGCACAAACGGGGCCTGTAGGTGCCATTATTTCTTATTTTCTCGGTGGGATCATTGCCTATATGGTCATGCTGTGTTTAGGGGAACTTGCCGTTCATATGCCTGAGTCTGGCTCATTTGGTGCTTATGCCAAACGCTATATAGGCCCAGGTACAGGTTATACCATCACTTGGTTGTATTGGCTCACGTGGTCAGTCACATTAGGCACAGAGTTTACAGCGGCTGCCCTTCTTATGCAGGAATGGTATCCAGATAGCTCAATGTGGATGTGGACCCTAATTTTTGGTGCTTTCGTATTTACACTGAATATGATTTCAACCAAATGGTTCGCTGAATCTGAGTTCTGGCTGGCTTTGGTAAAAGTTATCACGGTTGTTGCTTTTATCTTATTAGGTTTAATGGCAATTTTTGGAGTCATTGGCTACAGAGGTTATGAAGCTGCGCCTTTATTTAGTAACTTAACAGCGCAAGGTTGGTTCCCTGAGGGCTTATTTCCAATCTTTACTACCATGCTGATTGTAAACTTTGCATTTTCTGGTACAGAGCTGATTGGTGTTGCTGCGGGTGAAACCAAAGATCCTGCCAAGAATGTACCCAAAGCCATCAATACTGCGATTTTCCGCTTATTGATTTTCTTTGTAGGTACCATCTTGGTCGTGACTTCACTCCTTCCGCATCAAGAAGCAGGTTTAGCGGCTGAAGGCGTGAGCAGTAGTCCATTTGTAACGGTATTCCAACACATTGGCATTCCGTATGCCGAAGATATCATTCGTTTTGTGATTATCACAGCACTGCTATCTGCTGCAAACTCAGGGTTGTTTGCTGCATCACGTATGATGTGGTCACTGTCTTATCAGAAACAATTACCAGCAGTATTTTCAAAATTAAATACTCGCGGTATTCCTTATGTTGCAGTCATTGTCACGATGATTGGCGGAATGCCTGGTTTACTGTCTGAACAGTTTGCACCTGAAACAATTTTCACTAATCTACTTGGTATTGCAGCCTTTACCATGGTCGTAGTTTGGATGAGTATCTGTTTAAGCCAATTTAACTTCCGTCGTCAGTGGTATAAACAAGGGCGTAAAAAAGAAGAATTAGGTTTTGCAGCCCCCTTGTTCCCTATTGTACCAATCCTTGGCTTTATCTTCTGCTTTATCACCTGCGTCAGTATGGTGTTTGATCCAAGCATGCGTATTAGCTTCTTTGGTTGTTTACTGTTTATTGCAGTCTGCTATGCAAGTTACTATAAGTTCTATCACAATAAATCCTAAGCATTTATGTTAAAAAGAGCGACTGAGGTCGCTCTTTTTTTTATACTGTTTATATCAAGTACATCATCGGTGCATACACGATGAATATTGTATGGATTCATGGGATGAATCAGCAGCATAAGACTGCGCGTACCCTGCTTCAACATTGGCTTATCATATTAAAACAGGCCTTAGAACCGTGCGGAGAAGCAGATTACTTTCTTTATATTCAGCGACACAGTCGGCTGGCCTTTTACGGAGACCTTCTAACACGTCAGCATTTAGAAAACACCCTCAATGCCAGCACCCTCATACCGCAACACTGGTCTCCTTTTTCTTTTTTACATCCTATTCACCTAACACACACCGCTACACTCAATATCGAACATCAGACTGAAATTTCTCAAAACCCTCAGCTCACCATTTCTGATGAACTCTCATTCAATCATAAAATTAAGTACATCAGCCTATTGAGTAAGGATATTGCATTTCGTGATTTAGGAAGCTTAATGAATCACTTTCCAAAGCTACATAGCAGCTTTATTCATCGCTTTTTAATTGAAGCTTATCTATATTTATCCAATCCACACTTCATCCACACAGTGCATACACGTCTGCATGAGCAGTTACACGGTACGAAAGCTAAGATTGTGATTGGCCACTCTCTAGGCAGCGTGATTGCCTATAATTATTTAATTCAATACCCTGAACTCCACATTCAAGCGTTTATTAGTTTAGCTTCACCCCTTGCTTTTCGGGTCATACAGTGTCATTTACAACAACCCATTCAACGACCTGTGGCTTTATATGGCGACTGGATCAATTTTTATTCAGACATTGATTTTCTAAGCGCATTTCCTCTCTATCAAAAACCATTTGCATTTAATCCCGCCATTATTAATCAACAAATCACCACCGATCTTGCTCACCCTCATCTGATTGAGGGTTATTTACAACATCCTAGGTTTATAAATAGCCTCACCGATCTGCTTAAAAAATCGACTTAAATCATATAGTTTTTAATCACTTTATCTCTATTGTTTTAATTTTATGCACTCAACACTTAAAACTGGAATTATTTAGAGAAAAGCGTTTGACACCCCTCTGTTTTCACCCTAATATACGCCCACCTCTGAAACGTCCCTATCGTCTAGAGGCCTAGGACATCGCCCTTTCACGGCGGTAACCGGGGTTCGAATCCCCGTAGGGACGCCATATTTGATATTGATTTTTTCTAAAGTCATCTCATAAAAAAGCCCAAGCA
>NZ_DKIK01000087.1:0-5833 GCF_002454215.1 Acinetobacter sp. UBA6720 | reverse complement strand
GAACGTAAGTTACATACGTCTTTGAATGTGATCCACGGATGACCAGTTTCAAACAACATCGACAGCATTTTGCGCCACAAATCTTTTGCACGGATTTTCTTGTGCAACATGTTTGTTTCTTTTGCAATTGCTTCATAGTGTGCATAACGCTCAGCGAATTCTGCACCTGTTAAGTCGTGTAGGTCTGGTGTTTCAGACGGCGTGAACAGTGTCCATTCTGCATCTTCAAAAACACGTTGCATAAATAAGTCAGGAACCCAGTTTGCTGTGTTCATGTCATGCGTACGGCGACGGTCATCACCAGTGTTTTTACGTAGCTCTAGGAACTCTTCGATGTCTAAGTGCCAAGTTTCAAGGTATGCACAGACTGCACCTTTACGTTTACCACCTTGGTTTACCGCAACAGCAGTATCGTTCGCCACTTTAAGGAATGGAACGACACCTTGTGACTTACCGTTTGTCCCTTTGATATACGAGTTCAAGGCACGAACTGGCGTCCAGTCATTACCTAGACCGCCTGCCCATTTAGATAGCATTGCGTTATCACGCATAGCGCCATAAATGTCATACAGGTCATCATCAATCGTAGTCAAGTAACAGCTAGACAACTGTGGACGTAGCGTACCTGAGTTAAACAGAGTAGGCGTAGATGCCATGTAATCGAAGCTAGAGAGTAAGTTATAGAATTCGATTGCACGTTCTTCACGATTTGCTTCGTTGAGTGAAAGACCCATCGAAACGCGCATGAAGAATAATTGTGGTAATTCGAAACGTACGCCATCTGAGTGGATGAAGTAACGATCAAATAAAGTCTGTAAACCTAAGTAAGTAAATTGGTTTGAACGTTCTGGTTGAATCGCTGCTGCCAATTTTGCAAGGTCAAAGTTAAGTAGTTCTGGTGAAAGGAGGTCTAATGCAATACCTTTCTTCAGGAAGGTTTCTAAAGCATCGCCTTCAGCTGTGTCTTCAGACAAGCCTAGGAACGTTAAACCTGTTGCAACCAATTCATCACGCAGTAAGCGAGCCGTGACATAGGTATAGTTTGGTTCTTGTTCGATACGTGTACGTGTAGCCATCATCATCGTCGTTGCGATGTCAGACGCTTTTACACCGTTGTAGAGGTTTTTAATGGTTTCGTCGATGATCGCTTGAACATTAATGCCTTCTAAACCTTCAGCCGCTTTAGTTACTGTTGCTTCAAGCTTACGCATGTCAAGCGGTTGAAGCTGACCATTGGCGTCAGTGATTTGTAGTGTTGGGTGATGGTTTTCACCTGCTTGTTTACGTGCGTCAGCACGTTGATCGCGGTAGATGACATACGCGCGAGCAACTTTCTGTTCACCTGTACGCATTAGCGCAAGTTCAACTTGGTCTTGGATTTCTTCGATGTGGATTGTACCGCCAGAAGGTAAGCGACGCGTAAATGTATTTAATACCATCTCGGTAAGTTGTGAAATACGATCGTGGATGCGGCTTGAGTCAGCACTTTGTTGACCCTCAACAGCTAAAAATGCTTTACCAATAGCAACAGAGATTTTTTCTGCGTCAAAGCTGGCAACATCTCCAGTGCGTTTAATCACCTGAATTTGACCAGGGGTTGAATTTGATACGCTCATGCTAGCATAGCTCCATTTTGTCATCTATTTTTATGTCTATGGACCATTTGAACTGGGCAATTTTTATGCCACAGTGTTTGAGGTTTAAACACAAGACCTAGTGGTTTAAAAATTAATTGAACACAAGATACGGGAAAATTCGGGGTAGATCAATATTGACATTTTATTAAAAATTTCGATTGCTCTTGTATTGAAATGGTCGCTAAAAAAATCCCTTTTTTATGATTCTTGTATTAAGCCTTATTAGACAAGGCGATAGCATAACAAAGCTCGGTTTAAGTACTTATAGATAACATTGTGGATAAGTGAAAAAGAGATGTGTGGGGTAGAAATAAACGGTTGAAAGCAGTGGTTTGGCGTGAAAAAACATCAATTTGTAAAGAAACGTTTCTTTGCTTTGGTTGGATATAGAGCAAACGCGAGAAAGTGCTTATTTTGTGCTTAAAAAAATGTATAACAAAATGCTACTTTGATGTATCAGTTTGGTGAACAAGATCTTGTTTACAATGTAAACGTGTGTATATTGCAAACTATATCAGAGCGTATCCCTTGGATTTTAAAGGATACGTTAAGTCGTCAAAATAAAGGGGCACTCCATGAGCCAAGAAGAAAAGTTACCAAAAATTTTAATCGTAGAAGACGATGAGCGTCTAGCTCGCTTAACTCAAGAATACCTGATTCGTAATGGTCTTGAGGTTGGGGTAGAGCCCGATGGTAACCGTGCCATTCGCCGTATTATTGCAGAACAACCCGATATGGTGGTGCTAGATGTCATGCTTCCAGGTGCTGATGGCCTAACGATTTGTCGTGAAGTTCGTCCACATTACCATCAACCGATTTTGATGTTGACTGCACGTACAGAAGATATGGATCAAGTGCTTGGTCTGGAAATGGGTGCAGATGACTATGTGGCAAAACCAGTTCAGCCACGCGTTTTACTTGCACGTATCCGCGCATTATTACGTCGTACCGACAAGGCGCCAGAAGATGAAGTTGCGCAGCGCATTGAATTTGATGATCTGGTGATCGACAACGGTGGTCGCTCAGTGACTTTAAATGGTGAATTGGTTGACTTCACCAGTGCTGAATATGATTTATTGTGGTTACTTGCTTCAAATGCTGGTCGTATCTTATCGCGTGAAGATATTTTTGAACGCTTACGTGGTATTGAATATGATGGTCAGGACCGTTCAATTGATGTACGTATTTCACGTATTCGTCCAAAAATTGGCGATGATCCTGAAAATCCAAAACGTATTAAAACGGTACGTAGCAAAGGCTATTTATTTGTTAAAGAAACCAATGGTATCTAAGTCATCTATTTGATTCGTTAAAGTGGGACATTTTTAGTGTTCAAACACAGTATATTCTTGCGTATCTATGCAGGGTTAGTCGTGCTGGTTGCTATCGTAGCTCTCATGGCGTATTTGCTTGTGCAAATTATTAATTATCAGCGAGTGCAAGAATATCGCGAATCATTAACAGATGGGATTTCCTTTATTATTAGTGAAGGTGTATCTCGTCAAACCAACGCGCAGCAAAAAGCAGACTGGATTTCAGATGCGTCTGATCTGCTTGAACTGCCCATTAATATGATTCCTGCAAGTAAAGTTAATTTAACTCGAGCAGAGACTAAACGGATCAGCGAGCGTAAAGCCGCTGTACGTTATGATGCGCAAACGCAAGTTGCGTATCTGATTCTTGGTCTAAAAGATGACCCAAATCATTTACTCTATATTAAGGTAGATAAAATTGGGGAGTTGCAAATGAAAGCACTCCCGATTTTTATTCTTGATTATTTGGTCTATTACCCAGGTCAAGAGGAAGAGTATTTAGCGAAAATACAAAAGTATTTCTCTTATCCTGTACATATTGAAGAAGTGCAAAATCTTGCGCTTGAGTCTGAGCAAATTGGTCGATTGCGTTTAGATCATAGTGTGATCTTATATCGCGATAGCGCTTCCGTGCGCGGTACAACCATTTCTATTGTTTCTCCTCCTTTGCCAAGTTCACCGAATAAAGTGTTGGTGCTTGGGCCTGTACCTATTTTCAACTGGATGCCATTTCAGCTTGCAGCAGGGATTACCTTATTAAGTTTGTTTGTGCTCAGTTTAGGGGTATATGGTTTGCTAGTGCCTATGCAACGTAAGTTGCGAGAGGTTAATTATGGTTTGAACCGTATGAAAGCAGGGGATATGACTTTACGTTTGCCTGTCGATGGTAAAGACGAAATGGCGAGTCTGGCGAATAGTTATAACAGCATGTCCGATCACATTCAGCGTTTGATTGAAGCACAGCGTGAACTCATGCGCGCCGTATCCCATGAGCTTCGTACGCCTGTTGCGCGCATCCGTTTTGGGATGGAAATGTTGGCGGAAGAAGACGATTATGAATATCGCCTGCAGCAAGTTGATATGATTGATAAAGATATTGAGGCCTTAAATACTTTAATTGATGAAATTATGACTTATGCCAAATTAGAGCAAGGTACGCCTTCTTTGGATATTGAAAATATTGTCTTGTTTGAAGTGTTGGATCAGGTGGTGGTAGAGACTGAAGCCTTAAAGACTCAAAAGGAAATCAACTTAAATGCACCACCTTTAACGTTACAGGTTGAAGCTGAACGTCGTTACTTACATCGTGTAGTGCAAAACTTAGTCGGCAATGCCGTACGTTATGGTGACCATCAGGTGTTGGTGAGTGGTGGTATAAATGAAAATGGGATGGCTTATGTCTGTGTGGAGGACGATGGGCCAGGTATTCCCGAAGATGAGCGTGAGCGTGTTTTTGAGGCATTTGCTCGTTTAGATGATAGTCGGACTCGTGCATCTGGTGGTTATGGTTTGGGGCTTTCAATTGTGAGTCGTATTGCTTACTGGTTTGGTGGGCGTGTAATGGTTGATCAAAGTCCAAGTTTAGGGGGCGCGCGTTTTACCATGATATGGCCAGCACATCGTTTTAGTAAGTCTAAAAAGAAATATAATGTCAAAGAAAACACAGACACCAAAAACTAATTTTTATGTGGTATGAAAAAGCACCGAAGTTCGGTGCTTTTTTTCATTATTTTTTTATTCTTGAATAGTGGCATCAGGGGAAATAATTTGCTTGCCTTGTTTTAGGCTTTCAAGCGCACTGGCATTAAAGTCAATCAGCAGAGAATTGTTTTGTATATCTATGCCATAGCGGCTAATGAGCTTTTGGTCACCATTGATCGTTTCAATTTTGTATTCATCTACAATATTCATAATGCCATCGAGATTGGTGGTAGCTGAAGCTTTGTCTTGACGAAAAAGTTCATAAATGTCGCGTAAATCAAAAATAGCATTATTGGCATCGGGGTGTTTACGGACATAGTTTTCAACATGGCGAATAAGCAACTGGGCAAATAAAAAATAATTAGGTTTATGGGTGAATTCTAGGCTCATTCGGTGCTCCTTATTCTTTGTTGTTGGTTATTTATATCAATAGCATAAGAAAAAGCTGAGTGCATCTATTGATTGATTTGATTTGCAAATAAACACAAAAAATATGAGTGACTTAATTTGCTTTTATCTATGTTTGCTGAATAAAAAAAACGGTTAGTTCGGTTGATTTTTCTCGTTTTGGTAGATGGTCTGCCATGTGTAGAGAGATGGTGTAAATGATTTGAGGGGCTTCCACAGGTTTGTGAATTCCAACTGTAAGATGAAAATTTAGAAAAATAATAGAATAGTACTGTTTTATTTAAGAAAACGATCAGTTTTAAAATAAAAGGGCTTGCATAGAAAAAATCTCAAAAAACGATGAGAAATCATCCTAAAGACGAATATCTATAAGCTAGCAACTTACGTCATCAATCGGGTACAATTGGCGGGATTAATTTTGTGTTTGGTGTATTTGAAGGCCAATACATACATTCTTTGTTAATAAATTAGGCCTGCCAGGAGTTATCCCCGCATGAGTGCCATTACTCCATACGAATGGGCAATTATTGCCTTCGTGATCGGCGTTACATTTCTTTGCGTCTTTATGCTGACCGTTCCATTACTCCTTGGGGGTAAGTCATGGGGCCGTGCCAAGCAAGAGCAATTTGAATCAGGTGTGGTTGGTGCTGGTGGTGCACGTATCCGCCTATCAGCAAAGTTCTATTTGGTTGCTATCTTCTTCGTCGTATTCGACTTAGAGGCGCTTTACCTTTACGCATGGGCGAACTCTGTTCGTGAAGTGGGTTGGGTTGG
>NZ_DKIK01000008.1:6142-6659 GCF_002454215.1 Acinetobacter sp. UBA6720 | reverse complement strand
CATGCCGCGTGATCAGTACGACAGTGAAGAAGAATATCAACAGGCTATTGTTGACGAACTAGAAATACTGGATTACTACCAAGAAAAAAATGTATTTTGGGTACCAAAAGCAGGCCGCTGGTCAAATATCCGTGATGCAGCCGCTTTACCAATTGGCTCAATCATTTGGCTGGATGAACAAGGTGCAGATGTTAAACTGCGTTCGGTATCATGGCTGATTGACAATGCTTTAGATGAAATTGAAAAAGCCAATCCAAAACTTAAGGGCATCCTGAATCGTATTGGACAGTACCAGTTAGATAATGACAAGTTACTTGATCTGATCAATACTTTCTCTGACACCAGTTTTACCAAGCCAGAATATAATGGCGAGAAACTCAGTCTGCACAGTAAAGATATTCTCGGGCATGTCTACGAATACTTTTTAGGACAGTTTGCTTTAGCTGAAGGCAAGCAGGGTGGGCAGTACTACACGCCTAAAAGCATCGTAACTTTAATCGTTGAAATGTTGCAGCCT
>NZ_DKIK01000008.1:0-6097 GCF_002454215.1 Acinetobacter sp. UBA6720 | reverse complement strand
AATGTTGCAGCCTTATAAAGGTCGAGTATATGACCCGGCAATGGGTTCAGGCGGATTCTTTGTATCCAGTGAAAAGTTCATTGAACAACATGCACAGGAAAAGCATTACAAAGCATCAGAGCAGAAAAAGCATATTTCTATTTATGGTCAGGAGAGCAACCCGACCACATGGAAACTGGCAGCCATGAACATGGCGATTCGCGGGATTGATTTCAATTTTGGTAAAAAGAATGCTGACAGCTTTTTAGATGATCAGCATCCAGACTTGCGTGCTGACTTTGTGATGGCCAATCCGCCTTTTAATATCAAGGATTGGTGGCATGCTTCTCTAGAAAATGATGTGCGTTGGAAGTATGGTACACCGCCACAAGGCAATGCCAACTTTGCTTGGATACAGCACATGCTGCACCATTTGTCACCTACGGGCAGTATGGCATTGTTGCTTGCCAATGGTTCGATGAGTTCCAATACCAATAATGAAGGTGAGATCCGTAAGAACCTGATTGAAGCCGATCTGGTGGAATGTATTGTCGCATTACCAGGACAACTATTTACCAACACGCAAATTCCAGCCTGTATCTGGTTTCTAACCAAGGACAAAAAGAATGGCTTGTCTTTAGATAAAAAGAAAGCCAACCGTGAAGGCAAGACTCTGTTCATCGATGCTCGTAATTTGGGCTATATGAAAGATCGCGTACTGCGTGACTTTACCGATGCAGATATTGCTAAAATCACCAATGCTTTACATGCTTGGCAACAAAGCGAAAATTTTGAAGGCGAAGCGTATCAAGATGAGAAAGGTTTCTGCTTCTCTGCTGAGTTAAAAGATATTCAGAAGCATGACTACGTACTGACTCCGGGACGTTATGTGGGTGCAGTCGAGCAGGAAGATGATGGCGAGCCATTCGCTGAGAAAATGCTGCGTTTGACTGCTCAGCTCAAAGAACAATTTGCTGAAAGTGCGGTCTTGGAAAGTGAGATTAAAAAGAATCTAAAGGGCTTGGGTTATGAGTTCTGATCATCCTTTATTGCAAGAAATTCAGAAGGGCGAAAGCAAAACGCTGGAATTTAAACAGCAGCTACCTAAAGGGCAGCAAATAGCTAAAACCCTCATTGCCTTTGCCAATAGCAGTGGTGGTAAGTTGGTGATTGGTGTAACTGATGATCGTCAACTTGTAGGGATTCAAGAGGATATTTTTGTTTTACAAGATAAAATCACCTCGATGATTTATGAATTGTGCTCTCCGCAACTTGCGGCGCAAATTTATATTGAAAATATTGCAGGTATAGAGTTACTGGTTGTGGAAGTGGCTCGGGGGAGTTTATTTCCATATTACCTAAAACCTGTGGGGCGCGAGCAAGGCACGTATATCCGCCTGGGTGCGAGCAACCGTGTGGCATCCCCTGAATATATACAACAACTGGAATTACAACGGCTCAATGTGAGTTTTGATGCCTTAGCAAATTATCAATACCCTTTAGAAAAGCTAGATTTAACCGTATTGGAAGCTGCTTTCAAAGCCGCTGATAAGGCACTCACTTTAGAAAAGATGTTGAACCTAAAGCTGGTGGTAGAAGAACAGGGGAAACATTATGCCAGTCATGGGCTATTGATTTTGCTGGGTAAATATGAACACGTGATGACCCAATGTGCCCGATTTAAAGGCACCAACATGAGTGTTTTTTTAGACCGTAAAGAATATACAGGCGATTTGTTTTCTCAAATTGAGCAAACAGAAATTTTTATTAAAAATCATTTGTCTTTGCGTGCCGAAATTCGTGGTTTAAAGCGTTATGACTATCTGGAAATTCCAGAAAATGCCATCCGTGAAGCCTTGGTCAATGCCTATGTGCATCGGGATTACAGCAATTTTGGGCGTAATATCAAGGTGGCGGTTTATGATGATTTGGTCAATATCGTGTCCCCAGGTGGCCTACCGAATGGTTTAACCGAAGCGGATCTGTTACAGGGACGTTCGGAAATTCGTAATCGGGTGTTGGCGCGGGTATTTAGAGAGTTGGGTTATATTGAGCATTGGGGCAGTGGTCTGCAACGGATCAAACAGATTTGTGAAGCTGAAAACTTGGCAACGCCTGAATTTTCAGAAAAGGGTGATTTCTTTGATGTGAAGTTGTACCGCCCTGTGATCGAACCTGTCAGTGATGCGGTAGGTGGTACAATGGGTGGTACAATCAAGGAATTAGGTGGTATAGTCAGTGGTACAATCGAAAGCCATGCTTTAACTGAACGGCAAATCCAAATTTTAGCCTTGATCCAGAAACAGCCGAAAATTTCTTATCGTCAAATGATTGAGCAATTGGGGATTCATAAGTCAGCCATACAGAAGCATTTAGAGAGTTTAAAAGATGCGGGTTGGCTTGAGCGTGTGGGTGGAACACGGGGCTATTGGGCGATTAAGAAAGAATTTGGGGGTGAGGTGTGAGTTTTGGCCAAAAAATGAAATTAAATGAAGCTGGTGTGACTTTAATTGATTGTGACCATAAAACACCTGCTGCACAGGCTAGTGGTTATCCTTATGTTGGTATTCCTCAATTGAAGGATGGACATATAAGGTTAGATGGGGCTAGGTTAATTTCAGAAGAAGATTTTGTCTTGTGGACAAAAAAAGCTAAACCACAACTTAATGATGTAATTCTATCTAGAAGATGTAATCCAGGTGAGAGTGCGTATGTACCGGACAGTTTAGAAATTGCGCTAGGTCAGAACCTTGTACTACTACGTTCGGATGGTAGTGTAATTTATCCTCCTTTTTTACGGTGGTTAGTCCAAGGAAATGAATGGTGGGAACAGGTAAATAAGTTTTTAAATGTTGGTGCGGTTTTTAATAGCTTGAAATGCAAGGATATTCCAAATTTTAAACTAACTATACCGAGCTTAAAGGAACAGAAAAGAATTACAGATATTCTTTCTGGTTTAGATAAGAAAATTGAGTTAAATAATAAGATAAATCAAAACTTAGAATCTATTGCCCAAGCCATTTTTAAAAGCTGGTTTATCGACTTTGATCCCGTGCGTGCCAAAATTGCAGCTAAGCAGGAAGGAAAAGACCCTGAGCTTGCTGCGATGTGTGCTATTAGTGGTAAGAGCGAAGCTGAACTGAAGCAAATGTCTGAGGAAGATTTTGCAGAATTACAAGCGACAGCTACACTGTTTCCTGATGAGTTGGTAGAAAGTGAGCTAGGGGAAGTACCGAAGGGGTGGGAATTACAGCAATTTAAAGATATTGCTAAATATACCTCTAATAAGATTTCATTAAATGACCTAACTCTTGAAAATTATATCTCCACAGAAAATATGTTATCTGAAAAGAAGGGAATTGAAAAAGCGAGTTCATTGCCAAAAGTGAATAGTGTACCTGCTTTCAAAAAAGGAAATATTTTAGTTTCTAATATTCGGCCTTACTTTAAGAAAATTTGGTTTTCTTCTTCTGAGGGAGGGCATTCTAATGATGTCTTAAATTTTGAGGTCTTAGAAGAAGGTTGTGAGGAATATTTATACAATTTAATTTACCAAGACAGTTTTTTTGATCAAATGATGGCTTCATCTAAAGGATCAAAAATGCCTAGAGGTGATAAAAAAGCAATTATGAGTTTTCAGGTTGTTATACCATCAATAACTTTAAGAAGACTATACTCCAGAAAAGTTGAAAAATTTTATTTTAAAAAAAATGTTATAGAAAAAGAAAATCAGATTTTAAAAATTATTAGAGATACATTGTTGCCAAAATTATTATCGGGTGAAATTAATGTATCTTCTTTGAAAGATAAGGTTGAGTGAAAATGAACATTATATTTAGATTATTGCTCACTTTGAATTCAACATCATTATTGCTGATCATTTTTTTGATTAAAGAAAAGTATGTATTGTGCCAAGGAGTGTCTGAATATTTTTCATATGCTTTATATGCTGTTTTGCCAATCTTGATGACATTTTTTAGTATTGTATTATGCTCTAAGCTGGGTAAGGATAGTTTTAAATGTGAGTTAGATGAAAATGGAGTCAATAAAAGCTATCCAATAAAAGAAATTGAATATGCAAATAATATTTTTTTACCTAGCTATTTAGGATATTTCTTTGTTGCACTTAGTGTAAACAACTTGGAAACACTAATATGTGTTTATATTATACTGTTTGTGTTTACATTTTTATCACAGGCTTTGTATTTTAATCCATTGTTTTTGTTATTCGGTTTTAACTTCTATAATGTAAAAACAAAACATGGAGCATCTATATTTTTAATTACAAGGTGTGATTATAAAACTCCAGAAGATGTTGAAATTGATGTGGCATATAGAATTAATAGTTATACCTATATTGAAAGGGGTAATAAATGAATCAATTAGTAGCTCGTGTAAGAGGAAGAAAGAAGCCGTTTTTCTACAAACTGCTTTCTGATAAAAAAATATATGAGTTTGATATTAGTGAAGTAAGTTTGGTTGAATATTCCTCTGATCATCTTCTTGATGGGGATAGTTGGTTTAAAGTTGATAATTTTAGTAAGCGAAAATTTTTCCTAGATTTTTTAGAAAAACAGTTTATTTCTTCAGAATATAACAGTATCCCAAAATCTAAGTATAAAGATATAATCTATCTCTGTTCAGTTCAAGATAGCGAATATTTTTTTCAAAAAATTACACCATCATCTTATGTGACTAAGACATTTCTTGCTTTAGGCGATGAGCTCGTTATTGAAGATAATATCGATAGAGTTGTTATTAACCAATTGCCTGATGCTATATATTTTAAAAAAGAAGATAGATTAATCTTTAGAAATTTAGCTACTATTTCTAGTATTTTTAAGGGAATAGATATGCTATATAAAGAAGCTACCCAAGAGGAGGTGCAACAATTTATTGATTTAGGTTTTATAAAAGTATCGAATGGTTATGATGCCCAAAAAGTTGGTAAACAAAATAGAAAACGTATAGCTTTGGCTTTAGCTACATTTACGGCTATGAGTAATGATGAAAAAGACACAATTTTTGATTATGTCCAAGAATATTGTGAAAATCTAAACTTTGATAAATCTGCTAAAAAATTTGAAATATCATCCGAAGAAGATATGAAGTTTTTACTGTATGGAGTTGAACAGAGATTTTATACAACTGTTTGTGGAAAAGAGAAGCGACTTGCTAACTCGGTGCAAAGGCTTTAGCTTTTTTCAAAAAAGCTAAAGCCTTGTTAGGCTGGATGTAAAAGATAAATTTTAGATAAATAGTAATGAGCGAGCCGAGTTTAAAATTTAAATGAAAGGGGGAAATCATGAACGAAACACAACTCGAAAACCTATGCTTAGACTGGTTTTCTGAAAATGGCTGGGAAGTCGTTCATGGTATCGATATTGCACCCGAGAGCAGTAACCCTTTACGCAAGGACTATAAACAGATTTTAATCGAAGCTGATTTACAGGCGGCTTTTGAACGCTTAAATCCACATTTGCCTGCAAGCTGTTTTGAACAAGTCTTACAAAAACTGAGCAAGCCTGAAAGTTTGGACTTAGTCATTAATAACCGTACTTTCCACTGTATGTTATTGGAAGGTGTACCTGTCACCTATAAGAAACAGGACGATTGGGTACATGACCATGCCTTCTTGGTAGATTTTAATCATGTAGCAAACAATCGCTTTGTGGCGATTAATCAATTTACTATTCTAGGCACCAAACAACCTAGACGCCCTGACATCATCTGCTTTATCAATGGTATTCCTTTTGCTGTGTTGGAACTAAAAAGCCCAACTGATGAAAACGCGGATATTTGGGATGCCTTTAACCAGCTGCAAACCTATAAAGAAGAAATCTCGGATCTGTTTGTCTTTAATGAAGCTTTGGTAGTCAGTGATGGTGTAACAGCTCGTATTGGTTCACTGACAGCGAATCAGGAACGCTTTTTGCCGTGGCGTACGATCAAGAATGAAGATGATAAACCCGCTTTAGAATGGGAGTTAGAGACAGTTATTCGAGGCTTCTTTGATCGAGAATTGTTCCTAGATTACATTCGATTCTTTGTGTTGTTTGAAACAGATGGCGAAAAGACCATTAAGAAAATTGCAGGCTATCATCAATTCCATGCGGTT
>NZ_DKIK01000010.1:0-43641 GCF_002454215.1 Acinetobacter sp. UBA6720 | reverse complement strand
TTTTGATTATATTATTCGTTCTGGGCTGTAAGTGTGAAATGAAAAAGCCAATGCTCTCCCAAAATCTACGTTGGCTTTTTCCCTTTTTATGTTGTATGACTAAGCTCTAGTTATACTTTTATAGGAACTCTGGTCGCTAACAGCCTGAGTTCCTTTTTTTTGGAATGATGATTTCGGGCAAAGAAAAAGCCAAAGTGTTCCCCAGATCACTTTGGCTTTTTCATTTAGTTGTTGTTTATTGTTATTCTTTGCCCAGTTTTTGTTTTGAAACTCTGAGTGTGGTTAGTACTCGGTTTCTTTTCTACTTTCCCCAAGGTTAGACGCTAAATAAGTTCAATCCTTTAAATTTTTCTAACAGTTGTTGCTGAGTTTCCATGTGTTCTGGGTGTGGCTCGATACAGGCAATTGGGCAAACATCGACGCAGGTTTGGGTGTCATAAAAACCAACACATTCTGTACAACGGCTGACGTCTATTTCATAAATCTTGTCACCTTCAAAAATAGCAGTATTGGGGCATTCAGGAAGGCACATATCACAGTTAATACATGCATCTGTTATTCGTAGTGCCATGGCATTATCCCCAGTCAGCTTGCAACATAAGCCAATGCAGGCGCTGAAATATCAGTGCTTGAATGCGGTAAGTTACGAATGAGTAGGGCATAACGCATGTCAACATCAGCAGGAACAGGTATTTCAACTACATGTCCTGAGCCTTTCGCTTCAAGTATTGGATTGCCTTTTTTATCGAGGATTTCTGTCAACTTAAAGGTGATATTGCCTGACGTGGTCATGAGTTCAAGTACATCGCCCACCACAAAACGGTTTTTGACATCGACTTTCAGATAATCGCCATTTCGCTCTAAAATTTCACCGCAGTATTGTTGATGGTCAAAACTAGATGAGCCATTTGCATAGTTTTGATATTCGCTGTGTACGTGGCGACGTAAAAAACCTTCGGTATAACCACGATTCGCCAGACCTTCGAGTTGTGTCATGAGTGATGGGTCAAAAGGCTTATTTGCGAGCGCATCATCTATGGCTTTGCGATAAATTTGAGCAGTACGGGCACAGTAAAAATAAGACTTGGTACGTCCTTCAATTTTTAAAGAATGGATGCCCATATGGGTTAAGCGCTCAACATGTTGCACCGCGCGCAAGTCTTTTGAGTTCATAAAGTAAGTACCATGTTCATCCTCTTCAGCAGCAAACATGTCTTCATCATGACGTTGTAATAATACGGGTTCATCGAACTGATGCTGTGCTTGCATATGCACTTCATCAACATCAGAATTTGAACAGCAGTTGGAGCTTGTATTCAGATTTTGAACGGGGATCACATCGCCATTTTCATCTTGTGTAGTCTGATGGACTTTGTATTCCCAACGGCAAGCATTGGTACATGCCCCTTGATTGGCATCACGTTTATTCATATAGCCTGAAAGCATGCAACGTCCTGAATACGCCATGCATAGCGCACCATGCACAAAAACCTCAATTTCCATGTCTGGCACTTGCTGCTTAATTTCTTCAATTTCATCAATGGATAATTCACGGGACAAAATGACACGAGTCAGTCCCATGTTTTTCCAAAATTTTACAGTAGCCCAGTTGACAGCATTGGCTTGAACAGAAAGATGCACATCCATGTCTGGAAAATGCTCACGTACCATCATAATCAGCCCAGGATCTGACATGATCAGGGCATCGGGTTGCATCGCAACCACAGGTGTGAGGTCACGAATAAAGTTTTTGAGCTTTGAGTTATGGGGTTGAATGTTGACGACCACATAAAACTTTTTGCCTAAGTCATGCGCTTCTTGAATGCCGATAGCTAAATTGTCATGATCAAATTCATTATTGCGCACACGTAAACTATAACGGGGTTGTCCTGCATAGACTGCATCTGCACCATAGGCAAAGGCATAACGCATATTTTTAAGCGAACCAGCCGGTGAAAGAAGTTCAGTAACGTGGGAAATGCTCATGATCAAACTAAGGCATAAAAAAAATATGGTTTTATTGTAGTGCTTTAAAAAATAGATTCAACCTAGTAAAAAACTCGGAATTTAACTGCTAGTGAGTATCATAAATTTTTATTCAAGGCTTTAATTTTAAATAATAAATAATATTTCTTTGAGTGAAGAATGATGTCTTTATAAAGATAGAAATTAAAAAAATAAAGTGCCTCATATAAAATTCACGCTGATTTGAAAAAGAAAAGATAAAAATTCTATACGAGTCTTTGCATATTTAGATGAAAGAAAGTGAAGACTAGGCATAAAAGTGAAGTTAAGCCATCAGGCATGTCAAGGTTCTGCTATTCGTCAGAAGTTTCCGCTTCAAGTTGCCTTAAAATTTGACAATCATCAATGGTTGATAGCGTGGCACAGGATTGACGCAGTTGTTGCAACTGAATTTGGAATTTTTTTAGTTCAACTATTTTTTGCTCGACTTGTTTTAAATGCTCATCTATCAATTGATTGACCGCGCTACAGTCCTGTAGTGGGTTCTGCTCCAATTGGATGAGATATTCAATTTCTTTGAGTGAGATATCCAGCGCACGGCAACGTTTAATAAAAATGAGTCGTTTAAGCGCCTCATCTTGATAATAGCGATAGTTATTGTCCCCGCGAAAAGAAGGTTCTAATAAATTTTTCTTTTCATAAAAACGAATGGTATCGGCACTTAAGCCAGTTTTTTGGACTAAGTCTTTTATTAAATAAACAGGAGATGAGTTTTGTTGATTCATTTTACTTGACCTTAGAGTGACTCCATGGTTTTTAATCATAATATAAAATGATCAAGTAGTGATAGAGGTCGCTAATATGGCGTGTTCTTCTTGTAGTTGTACACCCGCACCACAAAAGCCGAATAGTAAGTTTAGAACGGCATTATGGATTGCCTTATTTATTAATTTAGCTATGTTTGTGGTGGAACTCATTGGTGGGGCTTATGCGCATTCATCATCATTATGGGCTGATTCCTTAGACTTTTTTGGTGATGCGGTGAATTATGGTATTTCACTGGCAGTGCTCGGTGCGAGTTTATACTGGCGAGCGACAGTAGCCTTGCTGAAAGGTATAACCATGGCGCTGTTTGGCTTAGTTGTGATAGGCAAAGTGATTTATGCTTATGTGCTAGGGATTCCGCCTGAAGCTATGACTATGGGTGTGATTGGTGTGATAGCTTTGCTTGCGAATGTGGTTTGTGCTGTCATTTTATATGCTTACCGCGAAGGGGACTCGAATATGCAATCGGTTTGGCTTTGTAGTCGAAATGATGCGATTGGAAACGTGGCGGTTATCTTTGCAGCTATAGGTGTGTTTGGGACAGGAAGTATGTGGCCTGATATGATTGTTGCAGGTATTATGGCAACGTTAGGTTTGACAGCTGGCTATCAAGTCGTGACTAAGGCATTAGCTGAGCGGAAAAAGAGCGTTTTAGAAAATTCGACTGTGAAATATGAATAGGATGTAATTGCGAATACGTTTAGCGTTCAAGATTCGGTTTACAGCCTTACAGTAGTTTGAAGTTTAACACTCCATAGGATGGAACTTCTGCATGTTTAAGACGAATATGAGAGTGTACATGGACGTACAGCTATTAAGATGAATTAGTGAGTATGCAAATACATCTTTGTCCAAAAGTCATTCCACAGATTTAAATATTCAGCTTGAAGCTGTTTAAAATATGACTCGTCTTTTGGTTGGTAGCTTTGCGTGAATAGCAACCAAATATCGTCTTCATGATTATCATCGTTTGCAAGAGTTTGGTCACTGGCTTTAGCAATACCATGACATGCATAATAACCATTGGTAAACGAAGAATCATACACCGCGAGATTTGTTCTGAGTGCTTCACTGAACTTAATCACTTGCAGTTCAGTACAAGCCAAAATCAACAATAAGTCTGCATAAGAATGAATATGCTCTTGAATAAACTGTGTAAGAGAGAATGCTTCGGCTTGAGTTTGTTTTTGGTCAGGGACATCGAGTTTGAGTTGTTGCATCAGCTTTAAAAAATAAACCAAGTGCGATTTTGCAGGGGAGCTTTTTTCAAGTTGATGCGTGTTAAAACCCAATTCATCAAAAAGATTGAGTGAGAGTAGATAACGCGCATATATCTTTGCCGCAATACGGTCTTGTGCCTTAATATTACTGTTGTTTTCAAGTTGTAATGCTTGGTAGATCACCATGCTTAAGGCATCGGTAAAATTCTTGACAATAGCTGTAAAATAATTCAGATGAATTAATTTTAACTGCTCAAGGGTCAGTTGACATTGGTGCAACCGTGTAAGGATAGGATGCTTAAATAAGGCATGATCTCCTGTTGCCTGCTTTAGTGCATGGACCACTTGAGTATTTGATTTCCATAACTCTGGACTTAAGGAGTGCTGAATAAAGTATAAAACTTCTTCGCGGGTATGTTCAGACTGAGTAAAGGAAAAGGTGTTCATAGAGCGTTAAATTTTAATTTTCATCATTTTTTATCATAGTGAAAAAGGCTGCATTCTTCTAGTTTTTTTATTTAATTTAAATCTCTTATATTTCATGTGCTTATTTTAATGTTAGTGAGATTTCCCATAAAAAAACAGTGTTGTTTTAAATTTGATATATAATATCGTTTCGAAACGATATATTTCATATTCTTGTGGTGTTCTTATGGGGCAGTGGCCTAATTTTAAAGTTTTGTGCATCAGGTAAAATAAATGTCAAAAAAAGAAGACATCATTAATACAGCGCTTAATCTCTTTAACTCACATAGCTACAATTCTATCGGTGTGGATCGAATTATTAGTGAGTCTGGCGTTGCTAAAATGACATTTTACAAATATTTCCCTTCCAAAGCTAAATTAATTGAAGAATGCTTAGTGACTAGAAACCAAAATTTGCAGCAGTCTCTCGATGCAACGATTGCTGCGTGTGACCCAAGTGATTATCTCTCACATATTCGCGCAATTTTTGAATGGTATAATACATGGTTTCATACGACAGACTTTAATGGTTGCATGTTTCAAAAAGCAGTCGAAGAAATTTCAAAAATTTATCCGTCATCGCTCCAACCAGCAATTGATTATAAAGAGTGGTTGAAAGGAAAGTTGCGCCAAGCATTGCATCATTTAGGGGTGAAGCAAGATGAACAGTTGGCTGGTTTTCTTTCTAGTATTTTGGATGGAATGACTATTCAAGCTCAAATTGACCCAAATCAAGTGCATTTGGAAGAGTATTGGAAGCGTGTGAATACATTGATTCAGATGGAATTAGTTGCGGCTTAAATTATTAAAAATAAGAATGTAGCATCTAAGAATTACATTCTTATTGATTGAAATCATGCAGACTTTTATAAAATTCAATCAAAAATAAATAAGCGCGATAACTGTTAGATTATCGCGCTTTGCTGATAATAATTTATTTTTCATATCACTCATTATTTGACACTAATGAGTGATATGAATATGAGCAACTTAAACGTGCCTTCTTATATTTTTTTGTACCCTCTGAATGTTTTCGGTCATTCAGTATTTCAGCAAAAATAGACAGACTTGTCTGTTTTGTTGAATTATAGAGAAATTGTGGAGAAAAACAACCAATATGTCTTGAGTTTGGCTGAAATTTATTCATTGCCTCTAGTATTCAATAACTTAAATAGAATTAATTTTTTTAGAATTTAATTTGCTACAGTTTCGAGTACGCTTGGGGGTAAGTAAATTGTAAATTCATTGATCGGTTCAATCAGTACACTATAAGGCTTGAGTTGATCTTCATAGGATATAAGATTAAGCCTTGCTAACAGTTCAAAGCGCGCGTAGTGCAGTGTTGCGGGTCTAGGATTTAAGCGCTCATGCCACACACGATATGTACCGAGTTTGCCATCACGGCGATGATAAAATCCTGCCAAAGGATGTGTAAGAAAGACTTGGTAACTTTCTAAATCAGGAAAGCCTTCAAAAAACCAGTGGTCATCTTGAGCCTGAATTAAATTCACTTCAGAGCTAGCCCATGCAGATTGGGTTCGCATTTTGTATTGTGTGTATAAGCCAGTCGGATCTTGTAGACAGTCAAACTCAATTTGGGCTGGATGCCATGGCAGTTGCCAAACATAGCGTGGAAAGATCAGCGTCCAAGAGTCCAAAGTTGTGCCTAGAAACCAAACACAACGTTCCTGTGTTTCCTGATCAATCACATACACTCGATAGTTGGTTTGTCCCATAGTAAATTTAGGAAAAGGGTAGACGGCGGAGCTAAAGTCAACATCAATAAAAGGAACGACAGACATCAAAGCACATTGTTGGCCTTGATAAAGGATAGTGTCTAATTTAAATCGAGGGGGAATAATGTCTTTGAAGCGTGTAGGGTCGAGTGCATAAGTAATGAGGGCGAAATGCTGAAGTTTACACTGTACATCGAGACCTTTAGGTTGAGGTCTTGGGTGTAAATAGTCTTTAAAATTGAGTTTTGGAAAGGTCATTGTATAAATTTAAGATTTGTTCTTTTGTACAAATATTAGAGAAAAAGACAAGCAGAGTAAATAAAAAAACCGAAGCCTAAGCTTCGGTTTTTTAATATCTTTATACGATCTTACTTTTCAACGAATGCACGTTCAATAACATAATCACCCAGTACACCCATTTTAGGTGATTCTTTTAGACCATGTTGATCGAGAAGTGCTGCAACGTCATCTAAGAACGCTGGGCTGCCACAAAGCATAGCGCGGTCAGTTTCTGGGTTGAAACGTGGTAGCCCAATTTTTTCAAACAATTCGCCAGTTTCAATCGCTGTCGTTACACGACCTTGGTTTGGATATTCTTCACGAGTAACCGTTGGGTAGTAAACCAATTTGTCTTTGATACCAAGTTCTTCAAAGAATTCATGGCTTGGAAGTTCATTTAGGATTAGGTCTTGGTAGGCTAATTCAGAAATGAAACGAGTACCATGTACAACAATGATTTTCTCAAAGCGTTCATAGGTTTCTGGGTCACGAATTGTAGACAAGAACGGTGCAAGACCTGTACCTGAAGAAAGGAGGTATAAGTTTTTACCAGGGTTTAAGTCGTCGAGAACCAAAGTCCCTGTTGGTTTTTTAGAGATTAGAATCTCATCGCCCACTTTTACTTTCTGTAAGATAGATGTCAATGGGCCATCTGGAACTTTAATTGAGAAAAACTCTAGTTCTTCTTCATAGTTTGCACTGGCAATAGAATAAGCACGCATTAACGGTTTGCCATTTACTTCAAGGCCGATCATCACAAATTGACCGTTTTTAAAACGCAGTGCAGTGTCGCGTGTCGTTTTAAAAGAGAATAAAGTATCATTCCAATGGTGGACGTGAGTAATCTTTTCGACGTTGAAAGCAGCCATTAAAGGTCTCAATAAATTATCAAATTAGAACAGCTTGCTATTCTAATCTAAAATCATTCTCGATAAACTGAATATATTTAATTGAGCTTATTAGAAAAAGTGATGATAACTGAGTTAACCTTGCCAATTATTGGTTATATGCACTCTTCTTATAAAGAAAAGTTTGGTATTCCTCGCCAGCCTAATTTGGTACAAGTGGAATCCTATATTGAAATGTCAGCCCCTTATAATGATCTTTTGGCCTTTGAGGGGATTGAGGCTTTTAGTCACTTATGGTTGGTTTGGCAGTTTCATGACAATAAGAATCAAGAAAAAGCACAGTTTCGTCCACAAGTTCGACCACCTCGCTTAGGGGGCAACACAAAAATAGGAGTGTTTGCCACACGGAGCATGTACCGTCCAGCGCCAATTGGCCTATCTGTAGTTCAATTAAAAGCGGTAAAAAAAGAAGGGCGGTCAGTTCGTGTGTATGTTACAGGGAGTGATTTGCTCGATGGTACGCCAATTGTTGATATTAAGCCTTATATTCACTATTCAGATGCAGTTTTAGATGCTGAAAGTGGTTATGCACAAGATGAGCCTAAACGAAAGGTGGTGGTGTGGTCTGATCTGGCTTTGCTACAGAAGCAGCAGCTTTTAGCAAATGGCAAAATTTCTACGCAGACAGTACAGGAGCTTGAGGCGGTTTTATCTTTAGACCCGCGACCTGCGTATCAAGATGATGAAGCGCGAATTTATGGGATGAGATTTGCAAACTTAGATGTGAAATTTAAGGTAAATGAAACGTGTGTGGAAATACAGGAACTTTGAGTTCCTGTAGCCATTAAAACGCTCATCGGTAGCATGCTTTTCAAGTAATTTAGAACTTTAAGTTTTGTTCTAAATAACTTGCTGCAATTGGATTATACAGGTCACAACCTTTATTTAAGCCATCTGCCTTAGCTAAACGTGCGTTTTTCTCTTCGGTAGACATATTGTTTGTGATGAGGTCTTTCTCTGATTGAATGTCATCTACAAGATTTGACTCTACCCCAGCATTTACTTTTGAACTTGAATAGTAACTGTCTTTGTATTGAGCATATCCAATGAAAGTATTTGCCTCAGTTCCATCAGGACTGTAATGGTAGGCAAGAACATTTTTAAATTTTGTGAGCTTAAAATACTCTTGTTTAGTTTGGTTGGTAAATCGCTCTGTATATTCTTTAAAGAGACGTTGATATTCATCATCTTTTTCAGCTAAAAGTAAATATTCCTGATTATTAGAATATTGGGTTTCCAGTAGGCAGGTTGAACCTGCTGGGAATTTTAAAGCTTGGTAGGCTTTTAATTTTGTATTGATTTCATCTGAATATTTGACGCTATATTGAGGATAGTTCAAGTTCCAATTCAACTCAGGGTCTACCATTGCAAGTAGACTTTCGCCCGAAATATCGCGTTTGCTGACAGTTGACGTGAATTCTAATCCTGTAGAACCAATTGCTGAATAAGGGCGAAGTTTGAGTTGATTATTGGAAAAGGTCATTTCACCCATTAAAGTGCCATAACGACTATGGGTTGGGCCGAATGTTTGATACTCGCCTTGCGTAGTTAAGTAAATTTCATTTGTATCATCATCTGCATCTAAAGTGGCATAGGCTTTACCATCCACCAGTGTAATTTGCGTATTCAGTACATTGAAATCACCAAATTGATTGAGTTGATCATACCAATAATCAATACGGAATATTTCCCATTGCTGAGCGGTATTTGAATTATTATTTGATGAGTCAGTAGTTGTTGAGTTGTTGCTCGTGCTTGTATTATTTGAGCTATCAGAGCTTCCACCACATGCACTCAGCATGAGTGTGCTAAAAATTGCAAATGATAATATTTTAAATTTCATAAAGTACCCAATTCAAAAAATTTATTATTAATAACGTTGTTGTTTAAAAATAAAGCGGGCTGATTATAGGTTAATAGTATTGAATAAATAAATTTCATAAAAATAAGTAAGCTAAGTTTTTTTAAAAAATCATCCAGTACAGTAAGCCGATTAAAACCATCATATGTAAAATTTGAATCGGTGCAAAAGCAATAAAGTATTGCATCCCTCCTGTTAAAGCGGCATTCACAGATTTGGCAATCGCATGTGCGGCTAAACCAAATATAAATGCGGATATAACAGCAGTATCTGTGGGGGTACCTTGCATTACCACGGTTGCCATCGCCGCATGGATTTCAAACAAAGAGGCCAGTAAAGTTCCTGCAATTAAGCCAGCTTCGCCTAGCCACAGGTGAAGTCCATATACTCCTGCCTGAATGAGAGTTAAGCTCAGGGCAATAATTCCTGCCTCTTTTAAACTAAACATGCGTGAATCACTGCTCAGTTGCTGTTCTTGAGCTGGGGCAGTGCGGACTAAAGTATAGGCAGAGAGTCCTAAAATCAAACATGCGATTAGAGTGGGTAACAGTATTGTTTTGAGCCAGAGCATACTGACGCCCGCCACAATAATGAGCAGTTGCAATAAAGTTGCGATACATGACATCAGAGCAGCACCTGCATTGGATTTGGCCTGTGCACGACCTGCTCGAACCTCCATGCCCAAGCTAGCAATAGTGGCTGTACTGGATACAAAACCAGAAGCAAGGGCGGATAAAATCATGGCATTTTTAGTGCTTAACAATCGTTTGGCGATATGTGCAAGGGCTTGAACAGCCAGAATGAGTGTGACTAATTTTAAAATGATATAAGGATTCAGCACAGCGCCCCATAAAGGCGTATTCGGTGTTAAGGGAAGGGCTATTAAAATGAGAGCCAATAGGAAAATACCGTCTTTAAATTCTGCTTCTGTAATCCATTTTCCTGCAATACTGTGCATGGAGTGTTTAGTCATGAGAATAATGGTCAGCAGTACAGCCAGACCTGCTGCTAAAGGTGCATTCCACAGGCACATGGCGCCAATAAAATAAGTCATCACAAAGGCAAGCTCAGTGGTTGAGCCTAAGTCCTCAGTTTGGTTTTTCATGGAAAATAGGACAATACCTCCAATGATCAGCGCACCCACAATACCAATGGTGACACCAAATAAAAAGCAAATAGCACCAAGAAGGGCACAAATGGCAAAGGAGCGCAGTCCTGCAAAGCTCTGTTGGTTTTCTCGTTGCTTGCTTCTTTCTCGCTCTAGACCAATGAGTAAACCACAGCCCAAAGCTGAGGCCAATGTAAACAGGACGTCAGATAAAGCATAGTTGTCGATTGAAATGGTACTGAAGTCCAAAGCCTACCTCATAAACACAAATGAGTCGTTTAAAATATAGGCGAATGCGGGTGGTGGATTCAAGTCAAAATAGAGAAAAAGCGTAGTCATTTCATGATTATATTGATCAGCTGACATGCTTTTTTATATTTATAGGATTTGCCTGTGCTTTGTACAAAATAATCTCGAAAATCTTGCTATAGTGGTGTTCTGTTTGGGGACGTATAACAATGAATTTTAATTTTGAAATTGATACCACTTGGTGCTTAGATCAACTTTTTAAAGATGGGCGAATTACTGAAAAAGAAAAAAATCTCGTACAAACCTCGCACCGTCAACGGGATCAATTAAAGTGGCACCCTTTACAATGGATTGCCCATTTTAATATGCAGGATCAGTCACACCCTCAGTCCAGACTGACGTTGAACCGATTATGTCAATGGTTAGCCGAAAAAACCCAGTTACCGTTTTATGTGATTGATCCACTCAAGGCTGATGTTCAAGCCTTGACTTCGGTGATGTCCCAAGAGTTTGCCTTCCGCAATAAAATCTTGGCCGTAGAGGTTCAACCCAATCAAGTGTTGATTGCGACAGATCAACCCTATATGAAGGATTGGGTAGCGAATTTGGAGCATAATGTCGCACCGAAAAAAATCCAGCGCGTATTGCTCAGCCCAGAACAATTACAACGTTATATGGTGGAGTATTATCAGGTGAGTCGCGCTGTGAGTAATTCACAGAAGTCTGGAATTTATGATCGTGAAAATAAAGGCGTTGAAGCCCTGTTACAATTAGGTGATAGTCAAAATCCTGATGCCAATGATCAACACATTGTTAAATTAGTTGATTGGGTTTTACAGTTTGCTTTTGAACAAAGTGCCAGTGATATTCACCTAGAACCTCGTAAGGACAATGGTAAAGTACGCTTCCGCATTGATGGTGTGTTACATACGATTTATAACATGCCTGCCAATACTTTAACGGCGGTCATTTCGCGAATTAAAATTTTAGGTCGAATGAACGTTGCAGAAAAACGTAAGCCACAAGATGGTCGTTTAAAAACACGTACACCCAAAGGACAAGAAACAGAACTACGTCTTTCAACCTTGCCAACGGCCTTTGGTGAAAAGTTGGTTATGCGTATTTTTGACCCAGAAGTTTTGGTACGTAGCTTTCAGCAGTTGGGTTTTGATGGGCATTTGCTCAGTGATTGGAAGGCACTGACTTCACATAGTCATGGCATTATTTTGGTGACAGGACCAACAGGCTCAGGTAAAACCACCACGCTTTATTCTTCATTGAAACAGTTGGCAACAGAACAGGTGAATGTCTGTACCATTGAAGACCCAATTGAAATGTTAGAACCAAGCTTTAACCAAATGCAGGTCAACACAGGTATTGACTTAGGTTTTGCTGATGGTGTTCGTGCACTCATGCGCCAAGATCCCGACATTATTATGGTGGGGGAGATTCGTGACCATGATACGGCCAATATGGCAATTCAAGCTGCACTTACAGGGCATTTGGTACTTTCAACCCTACATACCAATGATGCGCCTTCTAGTCTAACCCGTTTACACGATTTGGGCATACAACCATTTTTAACTGCAGCCACCATTTTGGGTGTATTGGCACAACGTTTGGTACGGCGCCTATGTCCACACTGTAAAGTGGAAAAACAAATCAATAGCCAAGAGTGGGAGCACCTGACTTTTGATTATATTATGGAGATGCCTGAAAAAGTCTTTACCGCAGTAGGCTGTGAAGAGTGTCGTCAAACGGGCTACAAAGGGCGAGTTGGTATTTATGAGTTTATGCCTATTAGCATAGAGGCTAAACAATTAATTGGTGCAAATGGTGATTTGACTGCACTGCGTCAGCAGGCCAAAAAAGAAGGCATTGAGCCTTTGCGGATTGCAGGGGCACGAAAAGTGTTAGAGGGAGTCACCACGCTAGAAGAAGTGTTGCGTGTCGTACCTCTCAACTAAGCGTTTAATGTTTTACTTGAAGCTTTCTTAAGATTCAGCTCATCTAATTTTGGTTTAATAACTTCATCAAATAGATCAACAATTAAATAGAGGTACTGGATATGAATATGATGATGAAAGCGTTATTGGTTGCTGGTGTGATTGGTTCGACAACTGTGGCAGTAGCAAATACAGCGGTGAACCAAGCGGCTGTAGCTGCTTCAACGCCAACTACGGTTAAGCATGCATTAACTTTAAAAGATGACAGCCATGTTCAGTTAAAAGGTTATGTGGTCAAAGCAATTGGTGATGAAAAATATGAATTTCGTGACCAAACAGGTTCAATCACTGTCGATATTGATGATGAATTATGGGGTGGCAAAGCGATTTCGGCTAAAACACCTGTCACTATTATCGGTGAAGTGGATATTGACTATAAACCAACAAAACGCGTTGAAATTGATGTAGATCAAGTGAAATTCTAAACACTCTAGTCCAACCTTAATTGGACTTTCTTAAAAAACCACATGGCTTAGATTTGATCTTAGCCCTGTGGTTTTTGTATTTTTCATCATTTCACGGCATGATTTAAACAACAGGGATAAGGCAGGTTCAGCAGTGCGGATATTGTTAGCAGAAGATGATGCCTCTCAAGCTGAAAGTATTAAAACTTGGCTTGAAATGGATGGTTATAGTGTGGATTGGGTGGAGCGGGGCGATCATGCCATTTTAGCGATTGAACAGCATCAGTATGACTGTGTGCTTTTAGACCGTGGATTGCCACATGCCACAGGTGATGACATTTTGCTGAAAGTCCGTGGCAAGAACCTCTCGACGCCTGTGATTTTTCTCACTGCGCGTGACAGCATTCGAGATCGGGTCGAAGGGCTAGATTTGGGCGCCAACGACTATTTGGTTAAACCCTTTAGTTTGGAGGAATTATCTGCTCGTATTCGCCTACAACTGAGACAGCAACAAAATAGCAGTTCGCATATATTGAGTTATGCCAATATTCAACTCGATCCACAAGCCAAAAGCGTAACTCAAAATGGTCAATCCGTGAATTTGACCGCCAAAGAGTTTCAAATTTTGCATAAATTGATGCTCAAGCCTGAACATGTGGTGACACGTGAGCAGTTAGAAGAAAGCCTATATGCGTGGGGAGATGAAATCGAAAGCAATGCCATCGAGGTTTTTATTTATCAACTGCGAAAAAAACTCGGTAGCCACTGTATTAAAACCATCCGTGGTTTGGGTTATAGAATGAATCAGGACACATAATGGCTCAACCAGTTTCATTACAACGTCAGCTCGTTAAAAGTTCGCTCCTCAGTTCGATACTGGCGGGGCTTTTGGCCTTGCTGATGTTTATTGGAGTGTCGGTTTATCAGACCATGTCTATGCAAGATGAGATCATGGATGAAATGGCCGATATGTTGTTGGCAGATGACTTAACTGTCAGCAATGGTCAGGCCTTGGCTGAGCTCAGTGATGAGTTTGATATTCGCTATCGACTCGATAATGCACAACAGCTTTTAACTGCCTCAGAAGATGTGCCAGAAAAAATAACCGTGGATCATTTGAGTTTGGTTTCAGATGCACCTTATGGCTTTTACTGGTCAGAGCAGAAACTTTGGCGTATTTATAGTGCGCAGGATGAGCATGGATTGCAGGTACAAGTCACTCAGTTGATGTCGGATCGTTTTCAAGCCTTTGGGCACACCATCTTGATTTTTAGTGGGGTATTGCTTTTAGTCTGGTGCGTACAATGGCTATTGATGCACTTTGCGATTCGACGCAAGTTTCGGACGATCCACCAAGTTTCAGAGCAAATTTCAAATAAATCGGTAAATGATTTAGCGCCTATTTCTATGCCAGAACCTGAACTGATTGAACTACAACCGATGTTATCTCAGTTGAATGCTCTATTGGCTCGTTTAGATCAGGCCTTAGTGGCAGAGCAACGCTTTACCGCAGATGCCTCGCATGAGCTACGTTCTCCATTGTCTGCGATACAAATGCGGCTTCAGGTACTCAAACGTAAGTTTCCTGAGCTAGAGCAGGAGTTTAAGCCAATTCAGCAAGATGTGAGCCGTGGGGTACAAGTTCTCGATAATTTACTTTTATTGGCACGGTTAGATCCAGAGCAAAGTCAAAGTTTAGCCAAAAGCAAATTTGATTTTAGTCTGTTAATACAAGATGTAGTCAAAGCCTTACAGCCTTTTGCAGAATCAAAACAGATTGAGGTTCAGATGGTACTTGCAAAAGAGGTCTATGTATTTGCCAATGAACAGCTTTTATTCAGTGCACTACGGAATGTACTTGATAATGCGATTCGTTATAGTCCTGAGCAGGCAAAAGTTTTTGTGACGCTGACGATTGAAAGACAGCAGCTTAGACTGAGTATTGAAAATAGCGGATATGGTGTAGATGTGACAGTTATCCAACGTTTGGGTGAACGCTTCTATCGGGCTTTAGGTACAAAAACACAAGGCTCAGGCTTAGGTCTATCCATCTGTCAAAAAATTGTCGATTTACACGCAGGGCAGTTGTTATTTAGCCCATCTGACTTAGGCGGTTTAAGCGTTGAATTGATGCTGGATGTTGTTAAGGTTTAGAGCATGCTTTTTTAGCGATAAAATTAAAATGAATATTTTAAATCAATTAAAAAGCAGTACGCGCTGACATACTGCTTGTTTCCACGATTATTGTTATTGAATTTTTATAATTCTTATTTGGTTAGAATGAGTCGATTATTGCGTGTGAGTCGTAGACGGTACTCTTCTCCTGCGTGCATAATGCGAATTTCACGGCCTAGGGCAAATAAGTTGTTCGAGTGTAGCATTGGTAGTGAATGGGCTGTTTCGTTACGAGTAAATAAGCTAAATGGTGCGTTCATTCTGGCGACTCCGTGGTGTATATTGAACGTTTTAAATGATAATCATTATCGAATGGGGCTGTCAACATTTTCTCGCTGAAAATATAAAAAACTTCTATAGCGTTACATATGGTCACTTAACACACTACACATCTGAAATGGAATCTGATTATGTCAAAACCTCTGGTTCAAGTTGCTATAGCTATTCTTTTACATCAAGGCAAAGTATTGGTGGGATGGCGTCAGGCTGAGCAACATCAAGGTAATAAGCACGAATTTCCAGGTGGGAAAGTTGAGTCAGGTGAAACCACAGAACACGCATGTCGCCGTGAGGTTTTAGAAGAAGTTGGAATTGATATTACAGATTGGCATGCCTTTGACAGTATTCAGTTTGAATATGAGGACGTCATTGTGCATTTACATTTGTTTCATGGCATTGTCTTAGATCATCAGCTTTCAGACATTCGTGTGCCTTGGGCATGGTTTAAACGTGCCGAGTTACAGGATTTAAACTTTCCTAAAGCCAATCAGGCCATTTTAAAGCGACTGTATGCTCCGCAGGTGATTAAGATTTCTGAGCAAATTACGCTGTTAAAGACTTTAGCTGAACAGCAAATGTTGTATTGGAGAGTGCCTGTAAGCCCTGAGCATCTTTTGAATATAGCTGAACTGAGTGTGGAACAGTTGTCGCGAGTCATTGTGAATGTAAGCTTGTGGAAAGAGCTGAACCCTTTACAGCAGCAAGCGATTGCGGCTATACACTTGAAACAATCTCAACTGATGCAACTTCGTAAAGGCGATTTAAAAGTTGGTCAACGTTATATTGCGGCTTGTCATGACACAGAAAGTGCAGAACATGCGCAGAATATTGGCTGTGATGCCATTTTACTTAGCCCTGTACTTGAAACTTTAAGCCATCCGAATAGTGACACTTTGGGCTGGGAGCAGTTTAGTCTGATTGCTCAAAAGATTCACATCCCAATTTTTGCCCTAGGTGGCTTACAGTTAGCTGATTTAGCCAAAGCACAAAGTTATGGTGCTTATGGTATAGCAGGCCAGCGCTCTATTTAATGGAGCGTACTTTTAAGACAGGCTTTTGATTGCAGTCTGGGCTTGTTGAATGGTTTTTTGGTTTTTCTGCATTTGACCAGCTTTTAAGATAATGCTCCAAAGTTGCTTTTTCATGGCATTACTTTGCGCATAACTCAGGCCTCGACGCGCGAGTGATTCTGCATTTGCAGGTTGTTTTTGTTGATTGGCAATTAGCGCCAAATACAGGAAGGTTTCACTTGACTGTGGGGCGATACGTTGCGCCTGCATAGCAAAACCTTGAGCTTGGTTCCACTGACCTTGGCGGTAAGCGGTTTGTGTTTTTTGCATCAAGTTTTTGAATGCAGGGAGTTGTCGACCATCATCAAACTGCTGTTTGGTCTTTTGTTCAGGAATCACAATTTTTTGACGTTGAATTTCTTCGCGGTCATAAGGGTGAATCGTTACACCTGATGGTGTTTGCTGCTCTTTGTTCGGCTCAGCTTTCTCTGGCATTTTTTTATCAGTTTGCTGTGGGAGGCTTTGACAGCCTGCCACAGTTATGACGATTGCTAAGATACTTAAACGTTTAAACCACATCAAAATTTAAATCCGTCCTATTTATTCAGGTTGGTAGCTACCGCTTGAAATGACCTGCGTGTCATTTTCTAGGTTGCGTTGCATATTTGATTCACTTTCACGAATATAGTTGTCTATGCTGTCGCCTTGTTCAGGTGTAGCTTGGTTACCATCTGTTTCAGGATTGTAAGTGGGTTCAACTTGATAATGAGGCAAGCCACATGCAGTTGCCTTTCGGGGAATGGTGTTACGAAGTAGAGGAATATACATTGCGCCCTCACAACCTTGGGCTGCAAGATAGCCTGAACTACTGTCAATCCAGTGCCATTGAACATCATCGGGTTGGCGTAAATTGACAGGCTTTTGACGCAGTTGACTCATTACATTGGTCCACACAGGTAAAGCACCTGAAGAACCTGTTAAGCCTGTTTGTTTGTTGTCATCCAGTCCTAACCATACTACAGAAACATAGTTGCCTGAGTAACCTGCAAACCATGAATCACGGGTGTCATTGGTGGTGCCAGATTTTCCTGCAAGCTTGAGCGACGTCGGAAGAGTATTGTACGCAGAGCGTCCCGTGCCCGAAGTCATCACTTGTTGGAGTCCATAGTTCAGGACGTAGGCAGAAGAAGGGTCAATAGTTTGTTGGACGTTTAGACCATAACGGGTCAGTAGGCGACCATTTTGATCGACAACGGTACGAATCGCTTTGGTTGGGTATTTAAAGCCCCCTGTTGCAAAATTACCATAAATGCCAAGTACCTCCATTGGAGACATGTCTACCGCACCCAAGAAAATAGATGGATAACTTGGGATGTTGCTAGTCACACCGAAACGTTTTAAGTGATTGCTAAATGTTGATAAACCAAACTCTTGACCTAAACGTACGGATGATAAGTTATAAGAATGAGACAAAGCTTGTACCATCGGCACAACCCCATGTTCGCCACCACTATAGTTTTTTGGTGTCCATGACTGACCATTTGACTGAATGCTGATACTACTGTCTTCAACAGGACTAGCCCAGTTATAGCGACCTGACTGAATTGCACTGAGATAAATTACAGGCTTGAGCAGTGAGCCAACTTGACGTTTGGCATCTAATGCGCGGTTAAACCCAGTAAAATCTTGTGTTGATCCTACTGCTGCGACTAATTCACCATTTTCAGGATGCGCAACCAATACAGCACCTTGTAACTCTTTTAAACGATTTGACCCACGACTCAAACGATTAACTGTTGCTTTAAACGAGTCTTGAATTTTGGTCTGGGCAATCGGATCGAGTGTTGTAAAAATACGTAGACCTTGATTAGTTAAATCACCTTCTTGGTATTCGGTACGCAACTGACGACGTACAATATCTAAGAAATCTGGGAAGCGTGATGGGCCGAGAGTTGGTTTGGCAATCACATTTAAAGGGCGAGCCGTTTCAGTTTCATACTGTTCTTGAGTCAAATAGCCCATGACCAACATGTTGTTTAAAACGATATCACGACGTTTTTTAGCCGCTTCTGGATTACGCCAAGGGTTATATAAGGTTGGACCTTGTACCAAACCAACCAAATACGCTTGTTGTGCAATATTTAGTTCGCGTAAAGGCATGCCGAAGTAGAACTGTGAAGCCAAGCCATAGCCATTAATTGAATAATTACCATTTTGACCGAGATTTACTTCGTTGAGATACGCTTCTAAAATTTCATCTTTGTTGTAGTGAAGTTCAACCAATAAAGCCATAAATGCTTCATTTACTTTACGCTTAATGGTTTTTTCAGGAGTGAGATAGAAGTTCTTCACCAACTGTTGGGTCAGCGTTGAACCACCCTGACGTTTTCCACCTGTGACATTACTCACAATCGCACGTGCAGTACCACGGATTGAAATACCGTGGTGGCTATAAAAATTACGGTCTTCCGTTGCGATTAAGGCTTCAATTAATGGTTTAGGGACTTTATCGAGTTTAATCAGTACACGGTCTTCGTTATGCTGTGGATAGATCCCACCTATGAGCATCGGCTCTAAGCGTGCAATCCCTGTAGAGGAAGGTTTAGTGGCACTTACTTCAGAGACTTGTTCATCAGCAAAGGTGACTTTAAGCACTTGCTCAGGTTCGACACTATCTCCAAAATCAAAGCCACGTGTATGCACATATAACTCATTGCCAGAACTGACATAATTGCCTGATTTGGTATAGTTTTCAGAGGACTTATAGCCCAAAAGTTTGAGCTCTTGGGTAAAGTCAGCCTGACTAATCGGTGCGTTGGTATACACTTCAAGCGGACGTGCGAATACTTTCGCAGGGATATCCCAACGCTTTCCTTCAAACTTGTCACGAACAACCGAATCTAGTCTTATTAAATAAATACTAAAGACCAAAAAAGCTGCAATGACTAAGATGCAGAAGATCAGTGCAATTATACCGATGCCACGTTCTGACTTCATAAATACTGATAAGATCCTTATAAATTGTGCTAATCATGCGAAGCTTTTCGCTAATTTGCAATAATTAAACTGTGAACAAATTGAAATATAGAGATAAATATTTGTATAGAAGCAGTCACTTTAGTTTTGAATCAATTTAAATAAATAATGCTATGATAGGCGGGAATCTTAGCGGAGCGATGTTGCTGGTGCAAATTTCACATAAAACATTTCGAAACATAGGCTTAATTGGGCGTCCAGATAAGTCTTCAGTCGTCGAAACCTTATGTCTTATTCATGATCATCTTCTCAGTTTAGGGTTACATCCTGTTTTCGATGCGGAAACAGCTGAACTCGTTCCTTATAAAAATACACAAACAGTCAGTCGAGCACTTCTGGGTGAAGTGGTCGATTTGGTGATTGTGGTGGGTGGAGATGGTTCACTTCTTCATGCCGCACGAGCTTTGGTGAAATACAATACCCCTGTAATTGGGGTAAACCGAGGTCGCTTGGGCTTTTTAACGGACATTAAGCCAACAGAAGTGATTTTTAAGCTCGATCAAGTCTTAAAAGGTGAATTTCAACTGGACCGCCGTTTCCTGTTGGAAATGGAAATTCGCTCAAAAGGTGAAACCATTTATGATGCGATTGCCCTAAACGATGTGGTGTTGCACTCAGGTAAATCGGTACATATGATTGACTTTGAGCTCAATATTGATGGCCAATATGTTTATCGTCAACATAGCGATGGTTTGATTGTATCGACTCCAACAGGTTCAACAGCTTATTCGCTGTCTGGTGGTGGACCCATTGTACATCCGAGTATGGATGCGATCGCTTTAGTTCCAATGCATCCCCACACTTTGTCTTCACGCCCAATTGTGGTGGGTGGACACAGTGAAATTAAGATTTTCATTCGTGAAAACCGTGTATTACCGATGGTTAGTGCCGATGGTCAGCACAGCGTATCTTTAAATGTCGGTGACAGTTTACATATTCGTAAACATCCCTTTAAACTGAATTTATTACATCCGCCGGGTTATGACTTTTATATGTCATGCCGAACCAAACTCGGCTGGAATCAAGATTTTGACTCTTTTCAGCAGGATTAAATCATGAATATTGAACAAATGTTAGCTGTGCTCAATCCTGAAATTGTTGAGCGTTTAAGAACAGCGGTTGAAATTGGTAAATGGCCAAATGGGGTTGCGTTAACCAAAGAACAGCGTGAAATTTCGATGCAAGCGGTCTATGCGTGGGAAATGAAACATTTACCTGAGGATGAGCGCAGTGGTTATATCGACCGTGGCACGAAAGAAGACGGTGAAGAGTGTGATGATGATCATCACCATCAGCATGACGATTTCCAGCCTATCAAATTTATTTAAGTTCTTTTAAAGATAAAAAGCTAAGCCCAGTGCTTAGCTTTTTACTTTAACGTTTATGAGTATCGAACGTGCTTAGTGGAGACGGTTTTGCCATAAACGTTTTGCCTGTTGCATCGCTTCTTCATATTGCTCGCAGATTCCCATGGTATATAGTGCAATGCCAATGGTTTCAGTCACTGCCATTTCACCATATTCGTGCTGTTTTTCACCCAGCCAAACTGCTTTAAACTCGGCCAAATCCAGTTCTTCTTCGATTGGGCTGCGGTTGTTGGTGAGCTTTGGTAGTTCATGTTCGTAAAGTTCACCATTTTTAATACCACAGATTAACGTTTTAGCATCAGGGTTACGTTCAAACTCGCCACCTTCGCCTTTAATGACAGCACTATTTTGATAACCCAGTTTAAATGCTGCTTGTTGATGCGAACCACGATAGGCTGGATGGAAAATAGCTTGCAAAGTCGCTTTGGCATTAAACGGATTGATCAAGCGTGCAAGGGTATGAATAGGTGAACGAAGCCCCATCACATTTCGCAGGGAAATCAGCTCACTTAGAATCGGGGAAATGGCATGTAAAGGTAAATAAGCAAAATTATGTGTTGCTAATTCCTGTTCCACATCTGCTTGGTTTTGGCAAATATTAAAATCGAGATACTCTAATACTTGTTCGGTATAAATACGGTTAATGGTATGACCTGATGCACCATGCATCACAACCTTATAACCCGCTTTGGCTAAAGTCAGCGCTGCCAAAAGAAACCATGGATAGTGCTTACGTTTACCCGCATAAGAAGACCAGTCTAAATCGACATCGAGAGCAGTAAATGGTAGTTGATCACGAGTGGCTTGAACAAAACCTGCCAGTTCATCTACAGACTCCTCCTTCACACGGAGTAACATCAGAAATGCGCCAAGCTGCACATCTAAGACTTGGTTTTTCAAAATCATGTCAAAGGCTTGATAGGCCTCTTCATAACTGAGAGAACGTGCACCGTTTTTCCCTTTGCCAATAATGCGAACAAACTGGGCAAAAGGGTGCTCAGTATCTTTATAAATATTTCTTTTGTTGTTCATGAACAAACCAACGTAAGTGACGGCTATGGTGTGCTATTTTAGATGAACGATCAAAAAAAATAGCACTTTTAATTTTAAATAATTTTTCATCATTAGACTAAAGTATGAGTCATATTGTTTAGATTTTATACATTATTTTTAAAATGAGTTTACTTTGCTTAAAGAATGTTAGGTAAAATTTACTCAATTGTTGTGACTTGCTAGTTTTTAAGTTTCTCCCATTATAGTAGATGTGAATGAACTGTGAATTTCATCACATAGCTAATGTTTGTACAGCATGATTTTTACCCGGTGTTTGGGCGCGGTCCAAACTGTGGGCTTTTTTGTGTTTATCAGAAAGCCTGCTGCCTATAAGGATATGTAGGTATACCGATTTTTTCAGTTTTTTGATTTACAGAAGTATTAGTTATGACTAAGAAACCAATCTATAAGTCACTATATTTTCAAGTTATTGTCGCGATTATTGCGGGTATCTTGGTAGGGCATTTTTTCCCTAGCGGTACGCAAGTTATCAATGGCGTTGAAGAATATGTACCCGGCTGGGGCGAGCTTTTTTATCCTCTAGGTCAAGGCTTTATTAAACTGATCAAGATGATTATTGCGCCAGTGATTTTCTGTACCGTGGTGAGTGGTATCGCGGGTATGGAAAGCATGAAGTCTGTGGGTAAAACAGGCGGTGTTGCGTTACTTTATTTTGAAATTGTATCGACGATTGCATTATTGATCGGTTTACTGGTCATTAACATCTGGAAACCAGGTGTAGGCATGAATGTTGACCCTTCAACACTAGATACTTCTGGTATCTCGAAATTTGTTGAATCGGGACAGCAGCAAACAACTGTCGACTTCTTTATGCACATCATTCCAAACACTGTGGTTGGCGCATTTGCTGAAGGTGAAATCCTACAAGTATTGCTGTTTGCACTCATGTTTGGTTTTGCATTACATAAGTTGGGTGACGCAGGTAAACCAGTTCTTAAGTTTATTGATCAAATTTCGCATGTGTTCTTTAACATTGTAAACATGATCATGAAGCTTGCACCAATTGGTGCGTTTGGTGCAATGGCATATACCATTGGTAAATATGGTATTGGCAGCTTGGCGCAACTTGCTCAGTTGATCATCTGCTTCTACATTACCTGTTTGCTTTTCATTTTCTTGGTTCTAGGCACAATTTCACGTCTTTGTGGCTTCAGTATTTTGAAAATGATTCGCATGATTCGCGAAGAATTATTGATTGTACTGGGTACGTCATCTTCAGAATCGGTTTTACCGCGTATGTTGAAAAAGCTTGAAATTGCGGGTTGTGAAAAGTCAGTGGTTGGTTTGGTTATTCCAACAGGTTATTCATTTAACTTAGACGGTACCTCAATCTACTTAACGATGGCAGCGATCTTTATTGCTCAAGCGACCAATACTCAGCTCGATCTGATGCACCAAGTAACTTTATTGGGTGTGTTATTGATTTCATCGAAAGGTGCTGCGGGTGTCACAGGTTCGGGCTTTATTGTAATGGCTGCGACTTTATCAGCTGTTGGTCATATTCCAGTGGCGGGTCTTGCTCTCATTTTAGGTATTGACCGTTTCATGTCTGAAGCACGTGCCTTAACCAACTTGGTGGGTAACTCATTGGCAACGATTGTTGTTGCGAAATGGGTGGGTCAGTTAGACCAAGAAAAACTACATTTTGCACTAGCAAACCCAGATGAAGTAGACCGCCAAATGGCTGTTGAAGAAAATGCTCACGCATAATTTCAGTTCATCTTAAAAAGGAAGCCATTCGGCTTCCTTTTTTTATGTGCATAAAAAAATGGCCTGATGCGGTCATGACAGTTGCATTAAAAATGGCTAGCATGTGAGCTGAATAATAAAACAACATCAACATAAGGAAAAAACATGCTGAATTACGATGCAGACTTAGAGCTATTTCGCGATAATTTTCGTCGCTTTATGAATGAACACATTGCACCGCATTATGAACAATGGGAACGAGAAGGCTTAATGCCGCGTTCGGTATGGAACGCATTGGGTGAAAATGGGTTCTTATGTGTCGATGTTCCAGAGGAATACGGCGGTTATGGCGTTCCAACGCATTATTCGCTGATGTTGGTTGAGGAGTCGGCACGAGCAGGTTTTAGTGCTTTATCGACAGGTATTTCTTGTCACTCCGAAATTGCAGCACCGTATATTTTGCATATTGGAACTGAAGCACAGAAGCAGTACTGGTTACCGCAAATGGTGTCAGGTGAAGTGGTCGGTGCAATAGGGATGACGGAGCCGGGTGCGGGTTCAGACTTACAAGCCATGCGAAGTAATGCGATTTTGCAAGGGGAGCATTATATTTTAAATGGTTCTAAAACCTTTATTTCAAATGGGCAGCATGCTGACCTTGTGGTATTGGCGGTAAAAACTGATCCGCAAGCTCGTGCAAAGGGTGTTTCACTGATGTTGGTCGATACACATTTAGAAGGTTTTAAAAAAGGGACCAATCTCGATAAAATTGGCCTGCATTCGCAAGACACTTCTGAGTTGTTTTATGATAATGTAAAAGTTCCGAAAGATCAATTGTTGGGACAAGCAGGTCAAGGTTTTGCTTATTTGATGCAAGAGCTACCACGTGAGCGTACAGCAATTGCAGCAACCGCTGTAGGTGCAATTCGCGGTTCGATTGATGTCACTATTCAATACGTCAAAGAGCGTCAAGCCTTTGGTCAACATATTTCTCAGTTCCAAAATACACGTTTTGTTTTGGCTCAAGCCAAGATTGATGAACAAGCCACAGCAGCTTTTTACAATCAAAACGTGGAGCTTTATATGCAAGGCAAGTTGGATGTAGAAACCGCAGCAGCACTGAAAAGCTTTTCAACGGATATGCAAATGAAGGTGGCAGATAATTTATTACAGCTCTTTGGAGGCTATGGCTATATGAGTGAATATCCAATTTCACGTTTCTTTGTCGATGCGCGTATTCAACGCATCTATGGTGGAACCAATGAAATTATGAAAGAAATTGTCGCACGTAGTTTGTTGGGACGTTAATAGTTACTGAGCGAGAAACCGATCGGTTGGCTAAAGAGCTTGCATTGGTTCTTTAGCGACTGAGTACGAGTAGGCTTTCTCTAATAAAAGCAGGTAAGTCGTGCTGCGTTTGTGATGAAATGTACAAGTTATTGTCATTGACTACCCCTGTATTATATAGCACCGCGCCTGCATCTTCTAAGTCCTGATGAAGGTGGTGGATGCACGTCATACGTCGGCCTTTTACGACTCCTGCATGCATCAAAACTTTTGGGGCATCGGCACTGCATAAAATGGGCTTTTGCGTGTTTGCAAATTGCCTGACAAATAGAACATAGCGTTCATCTTGACACAGGTTGTCAGGTGAGAAACCGCCAGGGATGAGTAAGGCATCAAATTCATGCACTGAGGCATCATCTATACTTTGGTCGATGGTCACAAAGGCTTTACGCTTTTTACCATAAATAATTTTGCCTGCCTGACTTTCAAGATTAATAATACTATGCCGAGCTGCCCGAAATGCTTCAACAGGTTCAGCATATTCGGCATCCTCAAAGTCATAGGTGACTAAGACCGCAATTTTCTTGTGCATGACAGTACCTACAGTTCATTATTGTTTTGTTTTATTGAGACTATAGAGCAATCTGTCGTGCTGCATACTCTCTTTGTTATGAATACGTCAACTTAAGTAAAGCATATTTTAAAACAAACTCTAACGCACTGAAATACAGATAAATGGTGATTTTTGCCTAGATGTAGCAAAAATTTTCTAAACCAAGTTTAAGTGTTAAAAACATTAGACTTAGATAAAAATTCAATAATCAGGTGAGGTGTGTTTTTAAGGGTGTTCTGCATAATATGTGCAAGGTCAATACAGATTCCTCAGTGATTTTATTGATGTCGATTATTTAGGCAGTTTATTGATTAACTTGATGATTAAATCAACTGTATGTTTTTAGCACTGAAACATGCAAAGTCTTATTGCGCAAGATTTCAAAGCTAACTATTGTTATACTGTTTGCACAATGTATATGAAGGGCGACATAACAATGATCCAAGACGATCAAAACACAACGACTTCTCTTGACCTCAATCAAATCCGTCAGGATATCGACTCTGTTGATCAGCAGATTCAACAACTTATTAACCGTCGAGCAAAACTGGCGGAAGCTGTTGCAAAAGCAAAATTTGCTTCTGAAGAGAATCCAATGTTTTACCGTCCAGAACGTGAGGCGCAAGTTTTACGTAATGTTATGGAGCGTAATGAAGGTCCTTTGTCTGATGTGACTATGGCGCGTCTGTTCCGCGAAATTATGTCTGCGTGTTTAGCGCTTGAAGCGCCACAAAGTATTGCATTTTTGGGACCTGTCGGCACCTATACACATTCTGCGGTTTTAAAGCATTTTGGTCATGATGCTGTGGTTCGTCCTCTACCTACCATTGATGAAGTTTTCCGTGAAGTGGAAGCGGGCAGTGCACATTATGGTTTGGTACCTGTAGAGAATTCATCTGAAGGTGTGGTTAACCATACATTAGATTGTTTTAAATCGTCTCACTTAAATGTGATTGGTGAAGTTGAATTGCGTATTCATCATCAGTTCCTTGTGTCTGAAAACACCCGCAAAGACAGTATTAAACAAATTTATGCACATCAGCAAACTTTAGCACAGTGCCGTGCATGGTTAGATGCACACTATCCAGGTGTTGAGCGTGTAGCTTTGAGTTCAAATGCAGAAGCGGCGCGTCGTATTCGTACAGAATGGCATTCGGCTGCAATTGCGTCTGAGGTGGCTGCAACCATTTATGATCTTGAAATTTTGCACAGCAATATTGAAGATAATCCAGAAAATACAACGCGCTTTTTAGTGATTGGCCGTGAAAAAGTGCCACAAAGTGGCAATGATAAAACTTCGCTTTTGATTTCAGCACACGATCGTGCAGGTGCATTGCTTGAAATTTTAGCACCTTTTGCAAAGCATAATATTAGCTTGACCAGCATTGAAACCCGTCCTGCGCTGCCTGAAAAATGGGCTTATGTCTTCTTTATTGATTTAGAAGGGCATGTGGAACAAGACAATGTTAAAGCGGCGATTGAAGAGATTCGTCCACTAGTAAAAGAAGTTCGAGTATTGGGTTCATATCCGATAGCAGTATTGTAATCTCCAAGGTGGTTGGGTTTGTAAAGAACTCAACCCTATAACCACTTGTAAGAATGGAAAGGTCACATGTCGTTTGCTCCAGCCAATGAAGGTATTTCAAAGTTAAAACCATATCAACCAGGTAAACCTATTAGCGAATTAGAGCGTGAATTGGGGATTACCGATATTGTTAAACTTGCCTCAAATGAAAACCCTTTGGGTTGTTCTGACAAAGTAAAAGAAGCAGTTGCTGCTGAATTGGCGCAAATTGGACGATATCCAGATGGTGGCGGTTTTATCTTAAAAGATGAAATCCATACTCAGTTTGGTGTGGCGCATAATTGCATTACCCTTGGTAATGGTTCAAACGATTTGCTTGAAATATTTGCGCGCGCTTTTGTTTCTGATAAAGACTCAGTCGTGTTTAGTCAACATGCATTTGCGGTCTATGCTTTGCTCACTCAAGCCATTAATGCTGAAGCAATAGAAGTGCCTGCTCAAGGTTTTTCGCATGATCTTGAGGCGATGGCAGCGGCCATTAAAAGCAATACCAAATTAGTATTTATTGCAAACCCGAATAACCCAACAGGGACTTGGTTTGAAGAAGCTGAATTTGATCGCTTCATGCAAAAAGTACCGAGCCATGTGATCGTGGTTTTAGATGAAGCCTATGTGGAATATTTCCCAGAGAACTTCAACAGTTTAAAATTTTTAGCCCAGTACCCAAACTTGATTGTCAGCCGTACCATGTCGAAGTGTTTTGGTTTGGCAGCCTTACGTGTTGGCTTTGCTTTAGCATCAGCAGAAGTAACAGATTTCTTAAATCGTATTCGTCAACCGTTTAACGTCAACCATTTAGCTATGGTGGCTGCTGTTGCGGCACTGAAAGATAAAGATTTTATTGAGAAATCACGTGTGGTCAATAAAGCTGGCATGGCGCAATTGGAAGCAGGGTTTAAAGCTTTAGGATTAAGTTTTGTGCCTTCACGCGCTAACTTTATTTTGGTGGACATACAAGCCGACCCAACACAGACTTTTAATGCGTTGTTAAAAGAAGGTGTGATTGTTCGCCCAGTAGGAATTGCGCATCATCTGCGTGTGTCCATTGGTACTGAAGCTGAAAATTCGAAATTTTTAACAGCTTTGGCTAAAGTACTTGGTTTAGAGGCGAACATTTAAATTATGTCTGTGCCACTGTTTGAAAAAGTTGCATTTATTGGACTAGGACTGATTGGTTCGAGTCTTGCACGGGTCATGATTGCTGAGGGTTTAGCAAAGCAAATTGTGGCATCAACACGCTCTGAGAGAACCCTACAGGATGCCAAAGCATTAGGCTTAATCCAACAAGGCTATAGTGACCCTGTAGAGGCAGTTCAAGGTGCGGATTTGGTGGTTTTAGCCTTGCCTGTTCGTGCAACCCAAAAAGTGCTGGAAACCATTAAACCGTATTTGCAAGAACATACGATTATTACCGATGTGGGGAGTACTAAAGGTAATGTAGTCGATGCAGCCAAAGCCGTGTATGGTGAAGCATTGCCCGCTGGCTTTGTACCAGGGCATCCTATTGCGGGTGCAGAACATACGGGTGTGCATGCAGGTAAGGTTGATTTATTTGCAAATCATAAAGTGATTTTGACGCCGCTACCGACCAGTGCTGATTGGGCGGTCGAAAAACTGATTCAACTGTGGCAAGCTGCGAAAGCAGAAGTAATTTGTATGGATGTGGCCAAGCATGATGAAGTCTTGGCGCATACCAGTCATCTTCCACATTTAATGGCCTTTAACTTAGTTGAACAGCTGGCAAACCGTGAAGATAATTTAGATATTTTTCGCTATGCTGCGGGGGGGTTCCGTGATTTTTCTCGAATTGCGGCAAGTGATCCGCAAATGTGGCATGACATCTTCTTTGCCAATAAAAAAGCCATTTTAAATGCCGTAGATGGTTTTGAGAACCAACTGGCAACGATTCGTAAACTCATTGAAGATGAAGATTCACATGCTTTAATGGGCTTACTTGGACATGCGCAAGCAGCACGCCAGCATTTTAACCATATGCTCGCTCAAAAACCTTTCATGGAGAACAATAAAGTGACGACACAGCAATTCACCATATTACCGGGTAAAAAAAGTTTCCAAGGTAAGTTTAGCGTGCCAGGTGATAAATCTGTGTCACACCGTTCAATCATGTTTGGTGCAATTGCGGAAGGAACGACGCATGTGACAGGCTTCTTGGAAGGTGAAGATGCGTTAGCGACTTTACAAGCCTTCCGTGATATGGGCGTGAGCATTGAAGGTCCTAAAAATGGTGAAGTGACGATTCATGGTGTGGGCGTAAATGGCCTTAAAGCGCCAGCAAGTGCGCTTTACATGGGTAACTCAGGGACGTCGATGCGTCTGCTTTCAGGCATGCTCTCTGCACAGAAATTTGACTCTGTAATGACGGGTGATGCATCACTGTCGAAGCGTCCAATGGAACGTATTGCTAAACCGTTACGTGAAATGGGTGCTCAGATTCAAACCACAGGTGAACGTGGCACACCTCCTGTTTCTATTACTGGAAATCAAGCTTTACAAGGCATTCACTATGATTTGCCGATGGCATCTGCGCAGGTGAAATCTGGGATTTTATTGGCAGGTTTATGGGCGGCAGGTGAAACATCGGTCACAGAACCAGAACCTACACGTGATCATACTGAACGTATGTTGCGTGCATTTGGTTATGATGTGAAAACAGAAGGTAACCGCATTTCACTGCAAGGTGGTGGTAAGCTTGTTGCTACAGAGATTCAAGTGCCATCAGATATTTCATCGGCTGCTTTCTTTATGGTGGGTGCTGCGATTACCGAAGGTTCAGATGTCACTTTAGAGGCAGTAGGCATTAACCCAACCCGTACAGGTGTGATCGAGATTTTGAAGCAAATGGGTGCGGACATTACGGTTGAAAATGAACGTATTGCAGGCGGTGAGCCGATTGCAGACATTCGTATTCAAGGTACACGTACACTCAAAGGCATCCATATGCCTGAAGATCAAGTGCCACTGGCAATTGATGAATTTCCTGCATTGTTTATTGCGGCTGCCTGTGCAGAAGGGCAAACCGTACTAACGGGTGCTGCTGAACTCAGAGTAAAAGAGTCAGACCGTATTCAAGTGATGGCAGATGGCTTAAAAACTATGGGCATTGATTGTACACCGACTGACGACGGCATCATCATTGAAGGTAAAGGTCGATCAGGTGAGTGGGGTGCTATTTTCACTGGTGGTGAAATTGCATCACATCACGACCACCGTATTGCAATGAGCTTCTCAATGGCAGGCTTACGGACCTCTGGTGAAATTAAAATTGTAGGTACTGAAACGGTTGCAACCAGTTTCCCTACCTTTACGCAATTGAGCAATCAAGCCGGTTTAGCGATTCAAGTCACTGAATAAGACCAAAGCTTAACGACTTTGTTGAATTACAGCCAAGCTTTTGCTTGGCTGTTTTGTTTTTACCCTTTATGCTTAAACCCATATAACAAAAAAGCCTTTAGGATGATTAATGAGAAAATTACAATTTACGGCACAGCATGGACAACCGCATAGCCTAAATGACAATGCTGTAGTACAAAAGCAGGTGCAACAGTTACTGGTTCAAAAATTGGGGCAATTTGGCTTTGAAACGTTGCCACAAAGTGGTGATCAGGTGGCTGTGAGTGTGGATAACCATACTTTGCCGTTGTCTATTACTTGCCAAGGTCATGACAACGAAGGAAACTTGGTATGTGAAATTGCTTCTTATCCTGATGAAGAGCAGGACTGGGTAGACCGTATTGCGGAGCGTAGCTTATTGAATCAACTTGCTCAAGCAGTTGAAAATACATTAAAAACAGATAAAAGTTTTACTGAGTTTGAGTGGAAAAATAGTTAGCCGAATGGGGAAAAATGCTGAATATTTTATCATTCAGCATTTTCTGGGACAGAACAAGTTTAATATTTTAATGGGTCAATGCGTCTATTGCATGATGTGCTATAAGACCTACTCCACACGTAACCAAGTCTGGCTACGTCCCACAGCTGAAACCCCTAAATACCCTCGTAAAAAAAGCTTTTTGCCGTTTGGGCTAATTTTTCCTTTCAGGCTATACAGTTTGCCTGAAACGGGATCAATAATTTTGCCATGCGTATAATTAATATTATTGTCAGTTTTTAAACCCGTACTCACTTGCATGCCAATAATCGGTTTATCTGTGTACGGTGCTGGACAGTTGGTGCAAAATTCTTTTGCTGTATAACCCGGGCGAGGAGTTGCTTTCAGTGCAGTTCCAGCATAAGTCCCATTGGCTTGCTTTTCAATTTTAACCAGGCCTTTGGGTTCTCCAGTTTTATCGTCGATATAACGCCAAGTTCCTGTAATATCCTGAGCCCAGATGGATGTAGTTGTTACAGCAACTAAAATAGCCCCAATAATTGTTTTCATAAGATCCTTGAATATTTTAAAAATTATTTAAATCTGTAGCTCTATCGAGCCAAGGCATTGATTGTATAGTTAATTATTTGAAAAAGGTTATGCAGAATATACCAAGTTAAAAAAGATATAGTTGCATAATGTGCCATGATACGGTTTGAAGCTTCGCGGATATTTAAATGTGGGGGGCGTGTCGGTTTTGAAGCGATCCAATATGGAGTTCAAAAGAGATCATCAAAAAAACATAGAAGATGAAATAAGTGATTAAAAACGCGCTGTTCAGATCAAGACAATAAAATAAAATAAAGTGATACCTCAATGTGTAATCAAAGAAAAGTGCGAAGTGAAATGCTGGAAAACTCAAGAAAGAAATGTTCTAAAGAAGATCATCATTTCTCTCTTGAACTCCTTTAAGCATTAAATCCACAGAAAACGTGTAATCGCGATACGTAACTGCTTTAAATAACCTGTAAAGAAATGGTTTGCGCCCGGTAATACAGTCACTAAATGGCGCTGTGGTTTAGCCCACTGGATCATATCGGAGAGCAATGTGACATCATCGGCTTCACCATGAACAAACAAGATGTCACCCTTAATGTGTGGGGTAACATAGTGACGTACACCCGCTACAGTTGCTGTTGGTAAGCCACATAAAATAGTTTGTACAGGATGAACATCTACTGGAAGCATAGAGTAGCTTTTTGCCATGACATGTGCACCAAAGCTAAAACCACCTGCATAAAAAGGTAAGTCTGCGTGTTGGCTACGTGCGTAGTGTATAACTTCTAAGGTGTCTATCGTTTCGCCGTGACCTTCGTCGTGCTGGCCAGCACTTTGACCAGAACCACGGAAACTTGGGCGATACACAACGCAACCGCGTTCTAAAAACATTTGTGCAAGTAAAGCAGGAACCTTGTGTTGAGGCGTACCACCTTGCAGGGGATGGGGGTGAGTTACTACCGCGAATCCTTTCACTTCACCCTGTGGATAGTCTACAAAAACTTCAATTTGCCCAACTGGACCTTGAATGAACATCTGCTCAGACATAGAAAATAGATACATATAACAGGAGAATCGGCTAGTTTAACTGTTTATGCTTATTAAAAACACAGATTGGCAATAAAATAAGTCTACTGTTATAGTCTGTTTAATTGTTTTTTAATCAGGTTGTCTATGCTCGCCCTTGTTTCTCCCGCTAAAACTCTAGATTACCAAACTGCTTTACCTACCGATCAGTACACACAACCCAGATTGCTACAACATTCCCAAGAATTGATCGAAGTTAGTCGCAAGTTGTCGGCAAGTGAAATTGCAAACTTAATGAGCGTGAGTGAGAAAATTGCCACTTTAAATGTAGCGCGCTTTCGTGATTGGCAGTCAGAATTTAGCTTTGCGAATGCACGACAAGCCATGTTTGCTTTTAAAGGTGATGTTTATACAGGTTTAGATGCTTATCATTTATCTGCAGATGACATTCAATATGCGCAGCAGCATTTAAGAATGTTATCGGGTCTATATGGTTTGTTACGTCCATTGGATTTGATGATGCCTTATCGTTTAGAAATGGGCACTAAACTTACGAACCCTCGCGGACACAATTTGTATGAGTTTTGGGGCAATCACATTACTGATTTAATCAACCAAGATTTAGAACAAGCTGGTTCTCAAATTTTGCTGAATATTGCTTCTGATGAATACTATAGATCTGTGAAAGAAAGCAAAATCCAAGCAGAAGTTATTAAACCTGTGTTTTTAGATCAGAAAAATGGCAAATATAAAGTCATTAGTTTCTATGCCAAAAAAGCACGTGGTTTGATGGCTCGCTATATGATTGAAAATCAGATTGATCAAATCGAAGGCTTAAAATCCTTTAATACTGATGGCTATTATTTCGATGCAGACAGCTCGCTAAAAGGCGAGTTGGTCTTTAAACGAGATGAACAGGCAGCATAACGAAAGGGCATTGCAATGGTGCGGTATATAAAACAGTTTCAGGACTATTGGACACATACCGCAAGCCAGTTGGATTTAACTGTGAGTAGTTGTGAAGAACTTTATGGAGCACTGTGTAGCGCCTATAGTGAATCACAACGGCATTATCATACGGTGCAGCATATTGTTGAGTGTTTAGAGCATTTTCATGACATTAAAACCCACCTAACAGATGCCTTATCCGTTGAGTTGGCGATTTGGTTTCACGATGTCATTTACAATCCGCAAGCAAATGACAATGAACAGCAAAGTGCTGATTACATGAAGCAGGTGCTTGAAAGTGTGCTGGTTGCTGAACAAATGGAAAAGATTTATGCATGGATTTTGGCAACCCAAGCACATGCACCGACAGCTCATTTGGATTTAGCTTATCTACTGGATATTGATCTGGCAATTTTAGCCAGCAATCCTATTCGTTTTGCTGAATATGAACGCCAAATTCAGCAAGAATATGCTTGGGTTGAGCCTTCACTTTATGCACAGAAACGTCAGCAGGTGTTAAGGCACTTTTTAAAAATACAGCCTCTGTATCAAACACCACTTTTCCAAAAGCGCTATGAGCATCAGGCTAAGCAGAACTTAGCCCAAATTTTAAGTGTTTAGAGCCCTTTAAACGCTTCGATGGCACGCACACGGCTGGATTTTAAATCTACGATTGGTTTGGGATAGTCTAGTTCCATATTCGGCTGCCGAGCATAAGGTTCATGAATGCTTTTGGCATCTAAATGTGCAAGCTCTGGTAACCACTGTCGAATATAGTCACCATGACTATCAAATTTCTGCGATTGGCTTACAGGATTAAAGACTCGGAAGTAAGGCACAGCATCGGTGCCTGTGGAGGCACACCACTGCCATCCACCATTATTGGCAGCCAAGTCACCATCTGCCAAATGTTGCATAAACCACTGTTCGCCCAGTCGCCAATCAATCAACAAGTTTTTCGTTAAGAACATTGCGACAATCATCCGCACTCGATTATGCATCCAGCCTGTCGCAAGGAGTTGTCGCATACCTGCATCCACAATTGGAATACCAGTACGACCTTGTTGCCATGCTTTTAAATCCTCGGGTGCATCTCGCCAAACAATTCGCTGTGTGTTGGCTTTAAATGGCAGATGTTTAGAGACATGCGGAAAATCAAATAGAATATGTTGATAAAACTCTCGCCAAAGTAATTCATCTAACCACGTTTGCTGGCCTGTATTATCAATCATAAATTGACCATGTTGAGCACGAAACAGGGCATTGAGACACTGGCGGATAGATAGGATTCCAATATTTAAATAGGTTGAAAGTTGGCTCGTACTATTCAGAAAGGGGAAGTCCCTTTCTTTATGATAGTCACTAACTTTATGCTCAATAAAATCATCGAGCACTGAAAGTGCATAGGCTTCCGTTTCAGGCCAATAAGCTTTAATTTGATTTAATTCATTCGTATTTGCATCAATCAGTGATTCAATGTGAGGAATGCTTGTATTTAAATCGGCAGGAAGCTGTATGGACTGCTGTGCAGAAGGAGGTGGGTAGCACTGAGGTAAGCCAATATTTAAACGTTCATAACAGGTTTTTTTAAAAGCGCCAAAGACTTGATAGGGTTTACCTGATTGGTTACGAATACTGTTTAAAGGAAATATCGTCCGATCTTGAAATAGGGTAAATGCTATGGCATGTTGATCGAGACACTTTTGTATTTCAGCATCACGTTTCAGCTCATTTACGCCCACTTCGAAATTTGCAAAGATCTGTTGTACTTGAAGTACATGACATAAGGATGAAAGTTGAACAGGGATATCGCGCCACAGAGGAATGTTTAAAATAATCAGTGGAATATTGAGCTCAGCCAGATTTTGTTTCAAATCTTCCAATTGTCGGACATATAAATCTATTTTTACAGGGGCATCATGGTGTAATAGCCATTGTTCAGGAGATAAGATGACTAAAGCAAGCATAGCCCCGTCTTGGCTTGCATGCCAAAGTGCAGCATTATCATGTATGCGAAGGTCTTGTCGAAACCAAATTATGTTCATCAAAAGTTAATCAACTGTAATTTTTTGAAATATAAAATATTACAAAATTGAGCACTTTGATCATATTTTCTTGGCATGTCTTTCACTTAATCTTATGTTATTGAAATAATTAAATCAGAAAAAACTATAAAGTGTGAATATGCTTTTTATCAGATAAGTGTGTTGACCCTCATGTAATTTGTTATGATTTGTAATCATGCTAAAACAGTTATGGATATTGTGAATACCGTGAAAAAGATTCTAATTCCTATTTTTGTATTAGCTGTTTGTTTGCTTGGTTTTGTTGTTTTTCAGGATACTGAAACTAAAAAGCAACAAGAGCTGAATCAACTCATGAACAGTGCTGAACCTAAAGTACAAAACTTGAGTCCGATCTCAAAGGTAACGGTCGTCCCTGAAAAAGTTACGCGCCCACTTCAAAGTGATGCTGAAGTGGTAATAGAACAGGTCTCGATCAAAGTACTTTGATGTCCATAATTGAATAAAAAACGCATGAATCACTTATCATATTGAATTTTAATCAAAAATAAATTTTAAAACAATTAAAAATCAGTGTGTTATAATCCGCGCCGAGATATCTTGAATTTTAGACTTTGATTCTAAAATGACATTTTTGTTGAAAGCTGCATACGGTTTATGCGGCTTTTTTGTTTAGGTATATATGGTGTAAGTTTCAACTTAAATCATTCATGGCTAAATAAACTTTTCCTGAGTTGAGGAAATTTGGCATATCCATTGCTTTAACTTGCAAAAATTGAATTAGATGTTCAGTGTGTTGAATCTAGCAAATTTTGAAAAGTTATACAGTTTTAAAAGTTTATTTACAGGGGCTAGGTCATGACGACTCCTAATCCATCTTCAGAAAATATGCTCGAGCGTATGTTCAAACTGAGTGAAAATAAAACCAGTTTTCGTACAGAGCTTCTTGCAGGTGTAACCACATTCTTAACGATGTGTTACATCATTATTGTGAATCCAATGATTTTATCCGAAACGGGGATGGATCATGGAGCTGTCTTTGTAGCAACTTGTCTTGCAGCCGCAATTGGTTGTTTAGTGATGGGCATTGTTGCGAATTATCCTATTGCACTCGCACCAGGTATGGGTTTAAACGCTTACTTTACCTATTCAGTATGTTTGGGTATGGGGGTACCTTGGCAGACCGCTTTAGCAGCCGTGTTTGTATCAGGTTTTATATTCATTGCGATCAGCATGTTTAAAATCCGTGAAGCTATTGTGAATGCAATTCCAATGTCACTTAAGCTTGCAATTGGTGGTGGGATTGGTTTATTTCTTGCATTAATTGCTTTAAAAAATGCAGGGATTATTGTTGATAATCCAGCAACTTTGGTGGGATTAGGTGACTTAAAGCAACCAACTGTTCTTTTGGCTTTATTCGGTTTCTTAATGGTGGTTGTGCTACATCACTTTAAAGTGCGCGGTGCAATTATTATCAGTATTCTAGCTTTGACTGCTATTTCAACTGCATTGGGTTTAAGCGAATTTAAAGGTGTGGTGGGGGAGATTCCATCAATTGCTCCGACATTCATGCAGATGGATTTCAAAGGTCTTTTTACTGCGAGTTTAGTGGGTGTTATTTTTGTATTCTTCTTGGTCGATTTATTTGACTCAACGGGTACATTGGTTGGTGTGTCACACCGTGCAGGTTTACTGAAAGATGGCAAGCTTCCACGTTTAAAAAAGGCTTTGTTTGCAGACTCAACTGCAATCGTTGCGGGTGCAGCATTAGGTACATCTTCAACAACGCCATATATTGAGTCTTCAGCAGGTGTTGCTGCGGGTGGTCGTACAGGCTTAACCGCAGTTGTGGTTGCAGTGCTTTTTATTCTATGTTTATTCTTGGCACCATTAGCTCAGTCTGTACCTGGTTTTGCAACCGCTCCAGCTCTGTTATTTGTTGGTGTGTTGATGATTCAGGGGATTACCCATATTGATTGGGATGATATTACTGAAGCAGTACCTGCGTTTTTAACGATTGTCTTTATGCCATTTACTTACTCAATTGCAGATGGTATCGCGATGGGCTTTATCAGCTATGCATTGGTTAAACTGTTCACAGGTAAGGCAGCAACTGTACCGTATATGGTTTGGATTGTTGCTGCGCTTTGGGCACTGAAATTTGCAATGTTTGGTGGCTAATTCACCAAATATTGATAAGGGTGTAAACTCCGTTTACACCCTTTTTTATTTTTTAAAGAGGAAGAGATATGAGTCAATTGGAGCTCATTCGTGCTTTACCAAAAGCAGAACTGCATGTGCATATTGAAGGGACATTTGAGCCAGAACTCATGTTTGCAATTGCACAGCGTAACCAAATAGACATTCCCTATAAGTCGGTTGAAGAAGTAAAGCAGGCTTATAACTTTCATAACTTACAGTCCTTTTTAGACATCTATTATGCAGGTGCAAATGTACTGATTCACGAGCAAGACTTTTATGATTTGGCTTGGGCGTACTTTGAAAAATGTGCTGAAGACCGCGTAGTACATACCGAAATGTTCTTTGACCCTCAGACACACACTGACCGTGGTGTTGCATTTGAAACCGTGATCAATGGTTTACAACGTGCTTGTGATGATGCCAAAGCAAAATTTGGCATTAGTTCGCATTTGATTATGTGTTTCTTACGTCATTTAAGTGAAGAAGCTGCATTTGAAACTTTAGCGCAGGCATTGCCTTATAAAGATCAAATCATTGGTGTAGGCTTAGACTCAAGCGAAGTTGGGCACCCTCCTGCAAAGTTTGAACGTGTCTTTGCTAAAGCACGTGAAGCAGGCTTTTTAGTGGTTGCGCATGCGGGTGAAGAAGGCCCAGCAGAATATGTGTGGGAAGCTTTAGATTTGCTTAAAGTGAATCGTATTGACCACGGTGTACGTTCTGAGGAAGATCCTGTATTAATGCAGCGTTTGATCGCAGAGAAAATGCCACTGACAGTTTGTCCACTCAGCAACTTAAAGCTATGTGTCGTTGACGATATGGCACAGCACAATATCCGCCGTTTATTGCAACAAGGTGTGCAAGTGACAGTAAATTCAGATGACCCATCGTACTTTGGTGGTTATATGAATGATAACTTTATTGCGATTACAGATGCATTAGACTTAACAGCAGCTGAGCTAAAACAATTGGCGCTGAACTCTTTTGAAGCATCGTTTATTTCGACAGAAGAGAAGCAAAAATGGGCGGCTGAAATTGCAGCCATTGCTTAATCTGATGTTGCTTTAAAGACAGAGTTCGCTCTGTCTTTTTTATGTGAGGTCGATATGAAAAAAATCATTGCATTGCTTGTGGTTATTTTTGCACTTTTTGCAGTTTATTTACTTAAAACAGATACAGGGTTAACTCAAAAGATATTAAAGCCAGTGGTGGTATATCAGTGCGGTGTAGAGTTGGAGTCGACACGCTTATGGAAAGTCAGTACAGCATTGATTGGTGAAGAAAAAAAGAATCAACTCCAAACACAAATCTGTGGCTGCGTGGGTGAAAATGCATTAAAGGATATTCCCGCAACAACCTTATTACATGCAGTGGTTGATGAGCAAGTCAAAAAACAGGTAGTACAACAGGGCGTGTTGAATACGCTTAAAGGATGCGTGGTGGATGAAGTCCTAAAAGCAACAGATTGATGCTTTTAGGCTGATTCAACTTGGTCTTACTTTGCTTGTCTGGTCATGCTGTTTAATACGTTATCTTTATCTATAAAGTGGTGTTTTAGCGCTGCTGCAATATGACCTGCCAACAGCAATCCAGCTGCCCATGAAATCCAGACATGTAATGGTTTTACGATTGCGAGTAATTCAGGGTTGTCTTGTACTAAACGGGGAATTTCAAAAAGGTACAAAACAGGTGCAGGGTGCCCAGCACTCCAGCTAAATAAACAACCAGTAATTGGCAAAGCCAACAAAATGAAATATAAAGCCAAATGACCAAGGTGTGCCATTTTTTGCATTAACGGTGACATACTATCAGGCAGTTTAGGCGCAGGGTGTGTATAGCGCCAAAAGATACGAATCACCACCAGAAAAATAATCGTGGTTGCAATATTTTTATGACGGGTGATGACATCTCCCTTAAAGCTACCATCCACATCATAACTTAAGAAATTTCCGCTATAAAACCCAATCAGCCACGCGACAATAAAGATAATTGCCATCAGCCAATGTAGAACTTGAGCGGTACGCGTGTAATGGGTATTTACTGTGTTCATTAGATTCACATCCATTTTTATGTTGCGCTATTTTATAGAACTATAGATATTGCAAAAATATACGAGATGCAACATAGCGTTGAAATTCTGCAACGCTGTTTAGATGAGTGGTGCGAATGATCTAAAATTATGCAATGGATTAAGTATGATCGGTGCATTTACGAAATAGTATTTCCGAAATGCGAGAATCTTCGGCACAATACGCTGAATTTTAACTGCAAGAAAAGGATAAATCAGTGAAAAAATGTGTCGCAATGTTAGCCCCTTTGGCTTTGGTTCTCTCAGCATGTACCACGACAGGTACTCCGTCAACGGCTGAAACCACAACTCAACAGTTAGGTACAGCGGCGCTCAAAATTGCCATTAATGCAAAATGCACCACTGAGCTGAATAATTTACCCGCATGGAAAACTGCGACTAAGCTTATGACAGTAGATCAAAAAGCCGATATCCAAACTGAAATTTGTGGTTGCGTGAGTGATAAAGCTCCACAAAATATTACAGCAGTTGATGTTGCAACGGCAGCGATTGATCCAGCAGCCCGTACAACAATTATTAGCAATGCTGTGACGAAGACCATCAATGCATGTGTGGCTGAAGCGGTCAATTAATCACTGAGTGGCGGGTCAAGAGGTGAGATGAATTCGAACTTCTTGATCAATCTTTTGTACTTTTATTTATTTATCTTTTATATTGAACTGAATAATAAAAATTGAAGCATTATTTGATCAATAAAAAAAGGTATATATGTATGAAAAATAATAAATTAATCATGGGTTTATTCAGCTCTGTTTTGCTGACTGCTTGTGTGTCGAATCCATTATCGAGTTCAAACTCAGATGGTTTTTCTGTCATTAAAATGGCGTCTCATGCAAAATGTATGGATGAAATTGAAAATAATCCAACTTGGCTTATGACGAGTAAGTTGTTTTCTGACGATCAAAAACAAAAGAAAAAACGTGAAGTATGTAACTGTGTAGGTGAGAACTCACCAAAGGTCTTGTCCAAAGAGCAACTGGCCTTGGCCGCGATTGATCCTAAAGCAAAGGCGACCTATACCGCTTTAGCAACAACTAAAACTACCGCCACCTGTGCATCCGAAGTGTTAAACTAGACGCAAGAAATTGTTATTAATATTGAGAGTGGCTGTTATCAGCCATTTTTTATGAGAGTAGAATATGCAAATTGCTGGTGCAGATGAAGCAGGGCGTGGCCCTTTAGTGGGTTCGGTCGTTGCAGCTGCTGTGATATTAGATCCGAATAATCCCATACAGGGCTTAAATGACTCTAAAAAATTGACTGAAAAAAAACGAGAGAAACTCTTCGTTGAAATTCAGGAAAAAGCACTGGCTTGGGCAATTGCAGAAGCAAGTGCCGCTGAAATTGATGAAATCAATATTCTACAAGCTTCATTACTTGCGATGCGCCGCGCGGTGGAGAGGCTGGCAGTGCAACCTGACCATGTCTTGGTTGATGGTAATAAAATCCCACAAGGCTTGAGCATGAGTTGTGAAGCAATCATTGGAGGGGATGCTTTACATGCTGAAATTTCAGCAGCGAGTATTCTGGCGAAGGTGACACGTGACCATCAAATGATTGAATTGGATTGCAAGTATCCACAGTTTGGTTTTGCCAAACACAAAGGTTATCCAACTAAGGCACATTTTGAAGCGATTGCTGAACATGGGGTGATTGATGAACACCGCCGTAGTTTTGGACCTGTAAAGAAAGTGATCGAGGCACTTGAGCAAAAAAAGATGCCATAAAAATTTAAAGCGGCTGATCGAGCCGCTTTATGTCAGAAAACTTCAACCTTAACGGTTGTAGTTGTTCTGCTGTGCACCATCATCTTCATAAGCAGGTTGGTAATCCTGATCCAGATGTTGAAGGTGCTCATGCATAGCACGTTCATGCTGAATGCGTTGATAGATCTCTTCACGATGTACAGATACTTCTTTGGGAGCATTGACACCAATACGAACTTGGTTGCCTTTGACACCAAGCACAGTAACGCTTACTTGATCCCCAATCATTAATGTTTCACCGACACGTCGGGTCAAAATCAGCATGTTTATCTCCTTGCAAAACGCTAAACCTGCAGTTGTACTAAAATAAATACATAATTTTTTGTATTTAAAAAAATTTAAACAAATGTTCAATACAACTACATGACATTCTGTTTTTTTTAATGTCTAGCAGTATTTGGCATAACATAGGTTTAAATTTAAGAAAGCCTCGGGTTTAATATAACAGAGCCACTATAGAAAAAACTATAGTGGCTCTGAAATTTTGTAGTCTTTTGCAAAAACTGTCAGACAATGACAAGTTTTTCACTCGATTACTTAAGCACGGGCACTTGACTCGCCATGTTCACGGTCTAAACCGAAAGCCGTGTGCAAAGAGCGAACAGCAAGTTCTAAGTAATTTTCTTCAATAATCACAGAAATTTTGATTTCTGATGTTGAGATCATCAAAATGTTGATGCCTTCATCAGCAAGAGCAGTAAACATCTTACTTGCAACACCTGCGTGAGAGCGCATACCTACACCCACGATTGACACTTTAACAATGTCATCACGTGTAGCAACTTCGCGAGCACCAATAGCTTGAGCGGTTTCTTCAAGAATTTTTGTTGCTTTAGCAAGTTCACCACGGTTTACCGTGAAGGTGAAGTCAGTCGTACCGTCTTCCTCAACATTTTGGATGATCATATCCACTTCAATGTTGGCATTACCAATTGGCGATAGAATTTTAGATGCAATACCTGGTTCATCAGGAACACCTAAAATCGTAAGTTTAGCTTCGTCACGGTTAAATGCGATACCAGAGATAATTGGTTGTTCCATGTTGTCTTCCGCCTCAGTGGTGATTAGTGTTCCGACGTTTTTCTTAAATTCTTCGTCGAATGCGCCATCATCGTCATTATCAAAACTTGATAATACGCGTAAAGGCACTTGGTATTTGCCCGCAAATTCAACTGAACGAATCTGCAAAACTTTAGAACCAAGTGATGCCATTTCCAGCATTTCTTCAAATGAAATGCGGTCTACTTTTTTCGCCTTTGGCGCAACGCGTGGGTCAGTGGTATAAACACCATCTACATCGGTGTAGATTTGGCATTCATCTGCTTTTAATGCAGCAGCTAAGGCTACACCTGAAGTATCTGAACCACCACGGCCAAGTGTTGTTGTGTTGCCATTCAAATCAAAGCCTTGGAAACCAGCAACTACAATAACGCGGCCTGCATCTAAATGTTCAGTCATCACATCTGTATCAATCGACTCAATACGTGCTTTGGTAAATGAACTGTCCGTTTTAATGCCGACTTGGCGACCAGTGAGCGACTTAGCTTCAACGCCAATAGAATTGAGCGCCATAGCTAACATTGAAATCGTTACCTGTTCACCCGTAGAAACCATTTGGTCTAATTCTCGTGGGTCAGGGGTTTCGGTAATGGCTTTCGCTAAAGCAAGTAGACGATTGGTTTCGCCACTCATTGCTGATACAACCACTACAACCTTGTGGCCGTGGTCATGCCAACGCTTTACACGACGAGCAACATTTAAAATGCGCTCTGGAGTACCCATAGAGGTACCGCCATATTTTTGAACGATTAATGCCATAGTTGTTCCATATAAACCATGACCCTGAATGCATCATTCAAGGTCAGTTACACAAAAGGTGAAGTTTTATTTCGCTTCAAGCCAAGCAGCTAAATCTGCCATCACTGTTGCAAACTTCTCGTTTAGTGGCGCGCCACCTTGTGCTAAGTCAGGTTTGCCACCACCTTTACCACCAAGCTCAGTTGCTAGATGTTTGATGATGTCACCTGCTTTAATAGAAGCAGTAAAGTCTTTTGCTACAGA
>NZ_DKIK01000102.1:0-3528 GCF_002454215.1 Acinetobacter sp. UBA6720 | reverse complement strand
TGAAAAATATTACAGAACAAATCATTGATGGTAATAAGTCTATTATTGGCATTATGGTTGAAAGTCACCTTAAAGGTGGACGTCAAGAAATTCCTGAAAACTTATGCGACCTCGAATATGGTAAGTCTGTAACCGATGGTTGTATTGACTGGGATACCACAGAAAAGGTATTACTAGAGATGCACGAAGCACTTAAAGACGTTTTACCAAACCGATAAGTTTAAAAAACGCCATCTTCGGATGGCGTTTTTCATTCTATGATTAAGAAAAAATTATGAACGCTATTGAAACTCACTTAAGCCAAACACTGAATTTTCAATTCATCCACGAGCATTTACTGACTTCTGGACAACCAACTGCAGAACAGTTAAAGCAAATTAAAGAGTATGGTGTAAATACTGTGATCAATCTTGCGCTCAGTAATGCCAGTAATCATTTGCCCAGTGAAGATCAAATTTGCTTAGATTTAGGGCTGAACTATATACATGTACCTATTTCGTCGGACATGCCTTCTGATGATCAATGTTTATTGATCTTAGATATGATTGATCATTTAGTTCAAGAACAAACCATTTGGGTACACTGTTCGAAGAACTACAGCGTCAGCAGTTTAATGTATTTATATCGTCAGTATTATATGAATATGGATATGCCGACAGCCCATGAGGCCATGCATCAAATTTGGGAACCCAATGACACATGGACAGGTTTAGCACATGCTGTTGCTTTACAACTTCAAGGCCGTAAAGCAACACAAGAGTTAAAACTCGCGATGATCAATCCTGATCATTTTGCATGAGAAATCAACACTGTTGCAGTAGATAAAATACCTTCTTGACGACCCGTGAAACCGAGTTTCTCTGTGGTCGTTGCTTTGATACTAATCTGCGTAACTTCGACATCAAGAACGTCTGCAATACTTTGACGCATTGCCAGATTATGCGCTGCTAACTTCGGACGTTCACATGCTACGGTAATATCAGCATTATTTAATTGATAGCCACGATCTAAAATAAGCTGATAGACATGTTTAAGCAATACACGACTGTCTGCTCCCTTAAAACGAGGGTCAGTATCTGGAAAGTGTTGACCAATATCCCCCAAGGCCAACGCACCCAATAATGCATCTGTTAAAGCATGCAAAACAACATCACCATCTGAATGTGCTTTCAAACCGTGTGTATGTGGAATCTGAATCCCAGCCAGCGTGACAAACTCACCCTCTTCAAAAGCATGTACATCAAGCCCCTGTCCTATTCGAATATGTGCAACCATGCTCAGTTTCCTTTAAGAAATAAATGATTGAAATCTTGTATTCACGCTTTCTCTTTCGCTATAGTTACAAGCAGCGCAACATAGTGAAAGTATAAGCGATCATGCTGTTGAAAACCGACATAAAACTTATGAAAAAATTTAGTATTTTAGTGTGTCTAAGTTGTCTTTGTACCAGCTTTAGTTATGCTCAAGTCATTGACTGTGACGCTCCTTCATCGTCTGGTCTTAAAAAGATCTGTGGTGATCAATTCAAAGACATTCGGCACAAATTAGACACGCAATCAATGACTGCTTTTTTAATCAGTGATGCCCCACAGCGTTTATTAGTCGATACCCAGCAGCTATGGTTGAACCGTCTACAACAATGTAAATCCTTAGATTGCTATCAACAGCAGATGGACTTTCGAATTGATGATCTGAATTTCTATACTTCACTTAATCAAAGTTTGACCCAACACTATTTAAAGTTTGAACATGGGACGATTGCTAAGCAACCTGTACATCTACAAGTTCATCAACTGTCTAAAGATAAAATTAAGATTGAAGGTATCGCCTACCGTAATCCTAATAATCGTATAGAGACTCAAACCATTTCATTTTTGGCCTACACTACACCAGATCAGAAACAAAACATCACGGACAATGAAAACAACTGCCATTATCAGTTCAACTTTCAAAAAGCCATTCTTTCTGTAAAAAGTGAAAACAAAGCATGTAATCGTTTTGTTGGTGTGTATCGTGTTTATGACTAGGCTACCAAATAGATCAACCTAATGAACATCAGGAGGTTAAAAACGTGCAAATATTAGTACAATGCTGCAACCTCCTAGAACAGAAAAAATTGACCATTGCCTTTATCGAAAGTGCCAGTTCTGGTTATTTGTCCAGTCAGTTTTCGATTTATAAACATAGCGGAGCTGACATTTTACTCGGTGGACTGGTCAGTTACGATCCCAGTATCAAATGTGAAATTTTAAAAATAGATCCAGCATTGATTCAGCAATATACAGCAGAGTCGATTGAAGTCACTGAAGCTATGGCAATTCACGGTCATCGACTGTTTCGTCATGCCGATATCATTGTCTCATGTACAGGGTTATTGAAACCTGGAGGAAGTGCGACGCCTGACAAGCCAGAAGGCACCTTTTACACGGCTATTTATTATCAAAATACATTAAGTAGCTACCAGTATTTGCTGCTAGGAACTGCGCTCGAGCGACTTGATCAACTTACGAAAAACGTAGCCCAAATGGTCATTGAACGTATCCAAAATACTTAAAGCATTATACTCAAGTTAACTTTTCTACATTTTGTAGCCACTAAAGTGAAACATCATCAGTAAAAAATATGAGGTGCCTCATGATGATGAGAATAATCCATCCACTACTTTTCAGTAGCTTATTTTTTTCAAGCCACAGTTTTGCAACTGTAGGTGGACCACAAAATATTGAAGTTTTAGGACTCGACCAAACTGATCAAAAAATTTATGTGATGCGACATTATTTAGATGGTCGGGGTCGTTTGCCACAATTGTATTATTATCAACTCAACAGCAAAACCCCCTCCAAACTGATTGAAGTAAAATCTTTATATATCAATCCAAAAACTCAAAAAATTGACTATGATCAAGACAGTCAGAAGTTTGACCGTGACATTGCAAAAATTAAAAAACGACTCAAAGCTTTAGCGCCGATTCTGCCCAAGCAGGTTAAAATTCAAGTCATCAGTAAGAAGACTTCAAAAGAACCCTCTTGGTATGACCCTACACTCTCCATCCCGAAGTTTAGCTATCAATATCAAGTGAAATACATCAATTTGAAAAGTCCCATACACAAGGCGGTGGACTATAAAAATGGGCTGCGCATTTCGCAAACTTATAAAGTTCCTCATCAACAAAAAGCACTGGTGACAGTTCAATATCTCGGGATTCCTTTTGAAACAGGTTATAACATTGAGGACCCTGTACTTCTCACCCGCTAAAAAAATAAGGTCTAAAATTATGAAAGTAGAGCCTTTTGGCTGAGTGCATTAGATTTTGGCCAAAGCCCCCTATATCCTTTCTATTGTTAGTTATTGCGGGTCAGAGCCTATATAATCTGCATTTGCACAGAATTAGGATGTCTATACTTAGTTCCACTTGATGTATTGACCTAAACAATTTAGTAGCACCACTTGCTAGATTCATAAATTAATTCAACAACATTGAAAAATTCATCATTTTCTAAATTTCTTACGTATTAATATTCAAATCTT
>NZ_DKIK01000197.1:392-3170 GCF_002454215.1 Acinetobacter sp. UBA6720 | reverse complement strand
GATTCAATCGGAAAATCACTTGCCTGCTTATTACTGGGCAGATATTTCAGACTTTGAGAAACAAGGTTATGAAGCATTAGTTGCGAAAATCCGTAATCGATATGTTGAACAAGGATACTACGATGCTTTTTTTGTAGAATTGATTAAACGACTTCGATGTATCGATGACCCAAAATATCTTGAATGTCGCAAATGAGAAAGATAAAAAAGCCAAATCTTAGATTTGGCTTTTGTATTTCGAGATGAACGTTGAGATTATGATTTCTTACGTTTTAGACGGCGTTTCGCTTGCTGAGAAGCCATTGCTTCCAAAGCAGTAGCTAATTCTTCATCACTAAACGTAGTAATATGTTGCAGCATCTGTAAAGTGGTTTCATCTAGAACTAACTGAGCACCTGCAGCCATTTCACTAAAGTTATCATCATATTCGATGAAGCCTTGCTCGTTGTTGCGAATATAGTTTTGCTGAGTCAGAACTTTAATAAAGCTTTGGAATAAGGCCTTATCAAAGAATTCTGGTGAATTGAATTCATATAACACAGATAAGCGCTGACCTAATAAGTGGCTTAACTCCTCAACTTGTTTGGTTGAAATGTTGCCTGAGCCTCGCTGAGTGATCAGTGCCAACGTCATATAATAACGTTCAAGACTTTGTTTTACTGGCATTGCCAAGGTCAGTAATTTTTGGTGCTCTTCACTGTTTGGAGTAGGGCTAAATAAATTACCGTCATGGTCTTGGAAAATTAAACCAATTTGAACCAAAGCATTTACATAGCTGTCGATATGTTGTTGCAACTCAGAAGCTTGCCACTTCATAAACAATTCAGCTTTTAAGAATGGATACAAAGTACGAATTACATTACTTAAATCTAATTTATTGATCTTTCCGTTGTGTTCCACTAAAGATGCAACAAGTGAAGGTAAAACAAAGGCATGCAAAATGTTATTACGGAAGTAAGTCAACAATACCGCTTGATTGTCTTCGATCGCGATAATATCACCAAGCACATGGTGAACACGTTTGATCAGTTTTAATTTCAAGCCATAGGCAATAATTTCTTTGCCAGATAATGAAGTCACTTGAGTGCGTTCATCATAAGGATGTTGAGTCGCTAAATCACGATAAATATCAAGTTGCTTAGCACAAATTTCTTCATCAAGCGTATGCTTCGGCGTTGCCAATAAGATCAGAGATAATAATGAAACAGGGTTAATGACAACCGCACGGTTAATATTTTCTAAGATTAGATTTGCTGAGCTAGAAACGACTTTCGAAATTTCAGCTGGAATAGGTGCATCATTTTTCTCGATTTGGATATTTTCTGCTTGATGCTGCTTCAAAATATCATCTAAGAAAACAGGCTCACCAAAATTCACATGTACCTTACCAAAAATACGTTCGATTTTGCGTAAGGTTTTTAAGATACCAAAAATAGATTCTGCTTCTTTAGGCTTACCTTGCATCTCGCCAACGTAAGTTGAACCTTCCATCAAGCGTTCGTAACCGATATAGGTTGGCACGAATACAATTGGTTTGGCACGTCCACGTAGATGACCATGAATCGTCATGGCTAACATACCTGTTTTAGGTGGCAATAGGCGTCCCGTTCGTGAACGTCCACCTTCAATAAAGTATTCAATCGGGGTGTTGCGCGACAAAATGCTGTAAAGATATTCTTTAAATACAGATGTATATAGTGCATTACCGCGGAAAGAACGACGAATAAAGAATGCACCACCGCCACGAAGTAATTGACCTACAAATGGAAGATTGAGGTTGTCGCCAGCAGCAATATACGGGATCATCAAGCCACGTTTATAAATCACGTATGACAATAATAAGTAGTCGATATGACTGCGGTGACACGGTGTGTAAATGATTTCATAGTCTTTTGCGAGTTCACGAACTGTACTGAAGTTATGAACTTCAACACCGTCATAAAGTTGTGTCCACAAACGCGTTAATGCCATATCTGCAAAACGAACGGCTGAAGCTGAGTAGTCGGATACGATTTCATTAACGTATCCGATAGCACGTCGTTCAGCTTCGAGCATACTGATTTTGTGTTGAATACTTTCACGACGGATTGCATCTTGAACATCACGTGATTTGACCACTGACTGCATGACGTTACGACGATCCGACAAGTCAGGACCCAAAACAACTTCGCGTTGCTGATCTAAATAAGTATCTAAAGAGCTTGCGATATATGTTGCAGGAGAGAGATTTGGGTGGTTGGTCTTGGCATAATCTACCAACTCTCTCAATGATTGAGGCTCATGGAATTCCAAATAAGACTGGCGACCATGTAAGCCGATATTCATAAGTTGTTTAACAGTACCCGGTGTTGCCCAAGTATCTGAAAATAGTAATTTGAACCAAGAATCTTCTTTATCAGGCGCACGTCCCCATAATACCGTAACTGGCACGAGTTCTATTTCAGTTTCAGGATGTTTTTCGAGGGCTTCAATAAGATGTAAAAGTTTGCTAGGAAAAGTTTGAGTATTAAAGTAATTATTTTCGTTATGATGAAGGAATAATACTGAGTTCTTTTCCTGATATGATCCAAAACTCAATGGATCTAGTGCAGGTTTCAGATGAAGGCGACGGGTTTCACCATCGACAACAAGCGCATTACTACGTGAATAGTTTTGTAAAACATAGCATACAATTTTATTTGAATCGGTTGTATCCTGCTCTGTTTTGGTGGATTCTGTAGGAACTTCACCAAGAACATGTGGGGTAACCACAAGGTCAAGTAACTTACTCGAAAGTTG
>NZ_DKIK01000197.1:0-339 GCF_002454215.1 Acinetobacter sp. UBA6720 | reverse complement strand
CGATACATTTGACCAAATCCAGTCTTGGACATTACAGACTCCTAAATAATAATCCTGACATATAGCCATGATGAACACGACATTCTGCGATATTCTTACATAAAACGATATGCTATTTTCTGACAATATATAGCGTATTTGGTAGATTTTATCGTTAAAAATCGTATTTTTAGCGGTTATAAATAAGGATTAATGTGACGGACAAATCATTTTATCCTGAGCATCTTTATTGGAATTTGTGGCACAATCAAAATCATCAACTAATGTAACAATTCGTTGATCTGTCCTGATGGATGTTGGAAGGTTATTACATGAATGCTTTGACTCAAGAACTCGTTG
>NZ_DKIK01000130.1:0-8211 GCF_002454215.1 Acinetobacter sp. UBA6720 | reverse complement strand
CTTGCGGTGCGTGAAGCAAAATGGTTAGAAGAGTGGTATGCCGACAACATTTATCAGCAGATTCGTGCGTCGCGTATTGGCAAGAAAAAATATGTCCTACATGACGGCCCTCCGTATGCAAATGGTCAAATCCACTTGGGTCATGCGGTAAACAAAGTCCTCAAAGACGTCATCATTAAAAGTCGCGTGCTCGATGGCTTTGATGCACCTTATGTTCCAGGTTGGGACTGTCACGGTCTACCGATTGAACTCAAAGTTGAAGAAAAAGTCGGGAAAGTCGGTGTAAAAGTGGATGCTTCGACTTTCCGTAAAGCCTGCCGCGAATATGCTTACACCCAAGTCGAATTACAAAAGAAAGACTTCGTGCGCATGGGTGTGTTTGGGGATTGGGACAATCCTTATCTGACCATGAACTTCAAACAGGAAGCAGACATTGTGCGCTCTGTCGGCGCGATTGCGAAAGCAGGTCATATCGAACCAGGTCTCAAACCAGTAAACTGGTGTCTCGACTGTGGTTCAGCTTTAGCTGAAGCAGAAGTCGAATATGAAGATAAAAAATCAGATGCAATTGATGTTGGTTTCACAGTTGTCGACTTAAAAGATTTAAGCGCACGCTTAGGGGTGGATGTACAAGACCCAACCGATATCGTGATTTGGACCACCACACCGTGGACTTTACCTGCGAACCAAGCGGTTGCTGTACATGCAGAAATTGAATATCAACTGGTTCAAGTCAGCACCGACTGGGGCGTGCAAAACTTTATTTTAGCCAAAGACTTGGTTGAGTCGGCAGTTGAACGTTATAAGCTTGAAAGCCCTGTGGTTTTAGCTGATTTTAACGGCTCAGCAATCGAAAACTTATTATTACAACATCCTTTGATTACAGACCGTCAAGTGCCTGTGATTTTAGGTGAGCACGTCATCGCAACCAGTGGTACAGGTGCGGTTCATACTGCGCCAGGTCATGGTGTGGACGACTATAAAGTCGGTTTACTGTACAACTTAAAAGTTGAAAACCCAGTCGGTGGCAATGGTGTATATTTACCAACGTCACCCGTTTTTGCTGGTGAGCACATCTACAAAGCCAATCCAAAAATCATTGAAGCGTTGGGTGCAGTCGGTCGCTTGTGGGCGCATCAACCGATCAAACATAGCTATCCGCATTGCTGGCGCCATAAAACCCCAATTATTTTCCGTGCGACCCCGCAGTGGTTTATCAGCATGGATGCGCAAGGCTTACGTCAAAATGCTTTAAATGCGATTGAAAACGAAATCAGCTTCGTGCCAGATTGGGGCAAAAACCGTATTCAAGCTATGATCGAAGGTCGTCCAGACTGGTGTATTTCGCGTCAACGTACTTGGGGTGTACCAATCCCATTCTTCGTGCATAAAGACACCAATGAGCTACATCCGCGCACAGCGGAATTGATCGAAGAAGTTGCTAAACTAATCGAACAAGAAGGAATTGATGCTTGGTATAACCGTGAAGCGAAAGATTTTATTGGGGATGAAGCGGAACAGTATAACTGTGTACGTGACACTTTAGACGTGTGGTTTGACTCAGGCACAACCCACTATGCGGTACTGCGTGAACGCGAAGAACTCACCGATCCAGCCGATTTATACCTTGAAGGCTCAGACCAACATCGTGGTTGGTTCCAGTCTTCATTATTAACCTCTGTCGCTATCAATCAACGTGCGCCGTATAAAGGCTTGCTAACTCATGGCTTCGTGGTGGATGAAAAAGGCCGTAAGATGTCAAAATCTTTAGGCAACATCATCACCCCACAAGACATCATTAAAGACATGGGTGCAGACGGCTTGCGTTTCTGGATTGCATCGGCCGATTACCGTTATGAAATGACTGCAGGTAAAGAAATCTTTAACCGTGCATCAGATGGCTACCGTCGTATTCGTAATACTTTGCGCTTCTTGTTGGCGAACCTCAATGGTTTCAAACCATCGACCGATGCACTGCCTGTAGATCAATTGATCGCACTTGATCAATACATCTTGCAACGTGCAGCAGATGTACAGAAAACCATTCAGCAAGCCTATGAAGATATGAACTTTCATATCGTGACCAATGCGCTGACCAACTTCTGTATCAACGACTTGGGTGGTTTCTATCTAGACATCATCAAAGACCGTCAGTACACCACTAAAGCAGATTCGCAAGCGCGTCGTTCGGCTCAGACTGCGTTGTATCATTTGGTACAAGCCTTTGTGCGTTGGATGTCACCAATCTTAAGCTTTACCGCTCAAGAGGCATGGCCACTGATTCCAGAACAAACTGAGAAATATGTGTTCACTGCGGAATGGTATGAGATTCCTGTGGCTTCAAAAGCAAACCTGTTGTCTGAAGCCGATTGGCAAACCCTCATTGCAGTGAAGTCTGCAGTGAACAAGTTCATCGAAACTGCACGTACTGCGAAAATCGTGGGTTCAAATCTCTCTGCCAAAGTTGAACTGTGGGCAGATGCTGAACTCAAAGACGTACTTGATCGTCTAGATGATGAACTTCGCTTTGTCCTGATCACATCGCAAGTACTTGTGAATACATTCGATGCAACTCAAGGCGAAGCTTCTGATCTGGCAGGTCTGAATGTTAAAGTCTCAGCTGCTGATGGTGAAAAATGTGTACGCTGCTGGCATGTTCTACCAGATGTGAATACACATGTTACACATCCAGGTTTATGTGGACGTTGTATTATCAACCTTCCTACAGGCCAAGGCGAAGAGAGAAAATATGCCTAACCCTCAACAGAAAAAGGGCTTATTCCAATTCTATCCGCATAATTTAGTGTGGGTAGGCTTGGCTATTCTAGCCATTGTCTTAGATCAATGGACCAAATGGATTGCCAGTACCCATCTGAATTATGCAGATCCAGTACCAGTTCTGCCCTTTTTAAATTGGACCTTATTGCATAACTATGGCGCAGCCTTTAGTTTCTTGTCCGATGCTGGTGGGTGGCAACGTTATTTCTTTACCTCTCTTGCTGGTATTGTGTCTGTCATTTTCCTGTTCTGGCTGATGCGTATGCCAAAAACCGTGAAAGTCCTGCCCATTGCAATTGCGCTTATTCTAGGTGGTGCTATAGGCAATTTAATCGATCGTATTAGCTTAGGCTATGTGGTTGATTTCATTCATGTGTACTATCAAAACAGCCACTTCCCTGCGTTTAATATTGCTGACAGCTCAATTACGCTTGGAACTATCCTTTTGTTGATCGATACCTTTTTTCTCGAAAAAAATCGTATCCAGCGTGCCGAAGTAAAAAATGACTGATTTTATTAATCCCAATGAAGAAACTCGTGTAAGCGAAGGCTCAAAAGTTGAGTTACATTTTTCTGTTTCCATTGAAAATGGCGTGGAAATCGACAATACGCGTAGCCGTGAAGAACCTGTGAGCCTCGTGATGGGTGATGGCAGCCTACTGCCCGGTTTTGAAAAGGCGCTGTTTGGTTTACGAGCTGGTGACCGCCGTACCGTAAGCCTACCACCAGAAGATGCTTTTGGTCCTTGGAACCCTGAGAATGTACAAAAGTTTGATACGGTTAAATTTGAACAGCGACCAATCGAAGGTCACATGATTGAGTTTGAAGACAAAGCCAAACAAAGTCTTTATGGTGTAGTTAAAACTGTAGGTGATGACATCACCGAAGTAGATTTTAATCATCCATTGGCAGGTAAAGATATTACCTTTGAAGTTGAAATCTTCAAAGTGACCCCTGCCGGACAACAAGGCATCAAAATTATGTAAAGCCACAGATCGACCGTCTGTGTGTCATTCAAAGCTCCTTCGGGGGCTTTTTTAATGCCTCAAACATTTATCCATCAGATACATATTCAATCTATGCAAAGCTTAATTTTCATACTACCGTAACGTGATCACATTTATTTTCCAAGGATTTTGCATGAAAATTCAAGTCATTATTGGCAGTGTCCGCGAAGGGCGTACTGCCATTAAAGTTGCGCGATGGGTGCAAAAAGGCTTTGAACAACTTGGGCTCAATACGGTCCAACTCGAATTGGTCGACTTAAAAGAGTGGGATTTGCCAATTTTTGCAGGTGCCAACCCACCTATGACAGGCATTTATGATCAACCTAAACAACAAGCATGGGCCGATCACATTGTCCAAGGCGATGCCTTTATTTTTATTAGTCCTGAATATAATCACGGCTATAGTCCAGCACTCAAAAATGCATTGGACTATTTAGGCAAAGAGTGGCAAGGCAAACCTGCAGCTTATATTAGTTATGGTGGCACCAACGGCTCACGCTCCATCGACCAAATTCGCCAAGTCGGTACTCAACTCGGCCTAGTCGATACCAATGCCGTGATTGAAATTCGGGATATTTTTTCACGCAATAAAACCGAAGATTTTGAACCGAATCCTTTTGATGAGAAAAATCTAAAAGCAGCAATTGATAAACTGATTAAATATGTCAGCGCATAAAGATGAGATTCTTATGTACGCGATTGCTTACAGTAACTTGAGTATTTGTCGGCTTTTCAATCAACAGTATCGACGCTATAGTTAAATCATACAGAGACGGGAAGTCTCAATTAAAAACAAAAATAATAAAATATACAGCAGGATGCTGATCGGTAGGACAGGAGTTATACCGTTTGAAAGAATTTAAAAAGCTCCCGACAGGATGTTGGGGGCTTTTTAATTCTAGTTTGATATTTTAAATATTCACATCAAATCCTAAATTAACATCAGATGCGGCTTGACCACCTCGTATCCCCCAATTCTCTAAGTTAGACTCACGAATTAAAATAGAAATATGGTCTTGTGGAATACCTAACTCTGCTAAATGCTGAACTAGGAGTTGATACAGTCTTCGTTTAGTCTCTAGCGATCTTCCGACAAAGCAATCAACTTCAATCCAAGTAAAAGAAGCGGGTTGTGTTAAATAAAGTGGATACGCAAAATGCTCAGGTGCATGCTCAACTAAACGAATATTGCGATCATATTGGGGGAGTTGAAACACTGTAGATAATGCCGTATGGACTGCTTCAATTATCGCTCGCGCTTCATCCTGACTATAGTTTTTACGAACATGAATTTGGGTACTTGGCATCACACATCCTCTATTCTTTTTATTATTAAAGTTTTTCATTTTTGATATTCGTAACCACAGTGCGATTAAGCTGACCGTTTATCGTTATATCAGGCATAGCAACCAAATATTACATCAATATAACGCACTACGTTCTATACTTTTGCCCATCTGAACGTCGGGCAGCTTTGTGCAAAACGTTTTTATATAAAATCAATTAAAAACAAGAAGAACAGAGAACACCTCATGCAACTGAGTACTACATATTTAACTGATTATTGCAAAATCTATGTCGCAGACCCTGAATATACGCAGGCAGATGCTTTAGCAGCCTATTGTAGAGTTCATCGTACTGAAATCATGCAACAACTCCATCAGCATGGGATTTTATTATTCCGCGGTTTCAAGATAGAACGCAGCTATGAATTCTACGAACTTATTGAACAACATTTACAACTTGAACCAAGGAATAGTATTACTCCCAATACGCAGGGCTGGTTTGCCACACTTATGCGTAAGCACAGTGAAAAACTTTTCGGTATAAATAATGAGAAGCTGTACCACAATCACAATATCGTACAATTGAAACCTCGTGAGAATGCCATTCAAAACTTACATATCCAAGGAAGTATGCATTCAACCCGATCACGTTATGTTGCGCTGTTTTGCCAACGGACTTCCACTCATCTGGCCGAAACAGGTTTTAATGACTTAGAAAAAATTTGGAACCATTTTCCAACCAGTATTCAAAAAAAATATTTAGGCGCGTGGAGCCATTTTTCTTATATTTCAATCCGTAAACTCAATATATTAGACCGTTTACTATTAAAGAACAGCCCATTTCATTTAAGCAAGCTAACCAATAAAAGAGCCAAACTCACCTTAAAACGCTCTCCCTTCGTCATCACCCATCCTGATACTCAAAGACTAGCGATCCAACCGTGGGTCTTTGCCAATAATACCCATACCTTTGCACACCACACGACACAAACTATATGTAAGCAACGCGGATCACTTCAATCAGGTTTTACAGCGAATCACATGCAATTGTCTTGGGAACTCTTCACATACACAGGTGAAAAAATTGAGTGGACGCATCAGGAAAAACAGCAATACTTTGATGCACTCTACCGTGATGCACTTTTAGTTCAATGGCAACAAGGAGATATCGCCTTAGTCGATAATATTAAAATTGCACATTGGCGTATCAATGATGGAAATGAAAACCATAACTTGCTTCAAATTCAAGCCAATGTTTTCCATGCCGATCTACACTCTGCTATTTAAAATTCATCGCTTAGTCATATTTCTTTTAATATGACTAAAGTTTGACCAGTTGAATTAAATCAGCATGCTTCCCATCCTCAATCACCCAAATACTGCCATCTTTCGCTTGTTGTAAACCACGGATACGTTGTTTCATATCTATCCGTTGAATTTCTTTTGCTGGCTGTGCTGTGGTGTCTACAATAATCAACGCTTCAGATGAAAGCCCGCCAATGATGGCTTTACCCTGCCACTTAGGAAACATCTGTCCCGTATAAAAAATCAAACTCGATGGAGAAATCACAGGGGTCCAGTCCAATTTCGGTGCTTCAAACTCAGGTCGCGTAACATGGTCAGGGATATTCAAACCACTATAATGATCACCATTGGAAACCACTGGATAACCATAGTTTTTCCCTTTCTGGATCAAATTAAGCTCATCACCACCTTTCGGACCCATTTCAACCACCCAAAGTTGACCTTGTTCATCAAAAGCCATACCTAAAGGATTACGATGCCCGAAACTCCAGACTTGTTTCGCTACTTCACCTTGCGACTGAAAAGGATTATCCACTATCACTGAGCCATCATCATTAATCCGAATGATTTTCCCAAGATTCGATGTCAAGTCTTGGGCAGGATCAAATTTCTGTCTCTCACCAGAGCTAATCCATAGTTTTCCAGAACCATCAAACAGTACACGATGTGCATAATGCCCTTGCCCACGAACCTTAGGTACCTGTTTCCAAATGGTTGTTATATTATCTAATTGTGGCTGTGCTTGATCTAAATTCAAATCTGCACGAATCACCACTGCACCATAGCCACCTTGCCCTGCTTCTGCATAACTGAGATACATTTGATGGTTTTGTGCAAACTTAGGATGTAAAACAATGTCCCCGAATCCACCCTGACCACCATAAGCCACTTTAGGTAGGTTTTTAATAAAAGTCTTTTTCTGATCTCTAGGATTAAATAAAATCAATTGCCCCGACTTTTCAGTAATCAATAAACGCCCGTCAGCTAACACAGCCAATGCCCATGGTTCATTAAACTCAGCGATACGTTTCATCTGTATAGATGTTACTGCAACAACTGAGCTAGGCTGATTTTCTTTCGACTGAGTTTCTGGTGGAGTTTGCGCATGGCATGCTGTTAGAACAGACAACACACTCAATGTAATCAGTCTATGAAAGGCTTTAATATTCATCCTTGTCTCATTTCTTCTATCACACTACTTACAATCCATTGTAGAAGAGGAATAAATGCTTGCAGTATAAGCTTTAGTAACAAGATGAATCCTTGTAAGTGAATGCTTACAAATACTGAAGAAAGTAACCACTAGCTTTAAAATAGGCGAAAACGTATATTTAAAATATCAGGAGACAGGACGTTTCCCAAACGAAAAACAACAATAATCAGTTTGAGCATCAGGATGTGAGATATGACAGGAGTTGTATCTAAGCACTGAAATACAAAGAAACCTCGACAGGATGTCTGGGTTTCTTTTTTGGAAAAGAATTTTATTTCTTCTTCTCATATTGCCGAATAATCTCTATGGCAATTCTATGCCCCTTTATATTCTGAGCATCATGTAAAATTTGATCAAAGTTCTGCCAAATTCATGTTCTTTTACTATAGGTACTTAGACGTTTACGGTGCGTGATTAAACGATTTCATCAACCTGCTTCAATGAAAAGCTGAGCTCTATTTTTGAATGAGGTTGATCCAAACCAAAAACCAGATACTGATAAGACATCAGCATTAATCAATGACAATAAATTGACTATTTCGCTAACTGCATAATATAAAAAGCCCCCTCTTAATCGTTAGAGGGCTTTTGAATAATGAGCTGGCGATGACTTACTCTCACA
>NZ_DKIK01000085.1:0-4577 GCF_002454215.1 Acinetobacter sp. UBA6720 | reverse complement strand
TTCTGGTCCAGTTGTTGTTTCAGTGCTTGAAGGCGAAAACGCAGTTCTTGCTCACCGCGAAATCCTTGGTGCAACGAATCCTAAAGAAGCAGCTCCAGGCACTATCCGCGCTGACTTCGCTGTAAGCATCGACGAAAACGCTGCTCACGGTTCTGACTCTGTAGCATCTGCTGATCGTGAAGTGAACTACTTCTTCGCTCAAACTGAGATTGCTCCGCGTACTCGTTAATTCGAAGTATTCAAACCAGATAAGTGTTATTATACTTATCTGGTTTTTTTATTCCCTGAATATATTTCTGCTCGTTTATTGAGCTTCTCCTTTCATCGTTAGACATGGTTTAGGTAATACACATGAGTACTGAAGTGGTCGCTGTCTCTACAGTTTCGGCTGAACAGCAACAATCTCCATCCGCTCCTGCACAGCAAAATTCTGTTGCGAAAGTGAACTTACTTGGCATGTCACGTCCGCAGCTTGAAAAATTCTTCGAAGATATGGGAGAGAAAAAGTTTCGCGCAGGACAGGTGATGAAATGGATTCACCAATTTTTTGTGACTGATTTTGCTGAGATGACCAATATCTCAGGTAAATTACGTGAAAAACTTGAAAAGTTGTGTGAAATTAAAGCACCTGAAGTGGTGCATAAGAATTATTCTAAAGATGGTACCCGTAAATGGGTTTTTCGTGTCGGTGAGGGCGAAGGCTCTTTAGTTGAAACTGTATTGATTCCTGCTGAACATCGTAGTGGTTTACGCCGTACTTTATGTATCTCATCTCAAGTCGGCTGTGCACTGGATTGTTCATTTTGTTCAACGGGTAAACAAGGTTTTCAGCGCGACTTAAACCCAGATGAAATTATTGGTCAGTTGTGGGTTGCAAACTATTCTTATATGGAAGATGTGCCTGTAGCTGAGCGTGAGCGTTCGGTAACCAACGTGGTGATGATGGGCATGGGCGAGCCATTACTCAACTATGATGCCGTATTGAGCTCAATGCGTATCATGCTAGACGATTTTGCTTATGGTATGTCTAAACGCCGTGTGACCTTATCGACTTCAGGTGTGGTCCCGAAAATTGATCAATTGGCACAAGATATTGATGTTGCATTGGCAATCTCCTTACACGCGCCAAATGATGAACTGCGGAATGAGTTGGTTCCAATCAATAAAAAATATCCATTGGCACAATTGATTGCAGCATGTCAGCGGTATATCGCCAAAGATGGCAATGAAAGTGCACGTAAGCATGTCACGATTGAATATGTGATGTTGGATGGGGTGAATGATCATCCTGAGCATGCGCAGCAGATGATTAAATTGTTGAAGAACTTACCAAGTAAAATTAATTTAATTCCATTTAATCCATTTCCACATGCGCCTTATGGTCGTTCAAGTCGCAACCGCATTATTTCTTTCCAAAAAACTTTGTCTGATGCGGGATTTGTGTGTACGATTCGTCAAACGCGTGGCGATGATATTGATGCTGCCTGCGGACAGTTGGTGGGCCAAGTAGCGGATCGAACTCGTCGTGCAGAGCAGTGGAAAAAGAAAGTAGCAGAGAAAAACGAAATTCTACGTTCACAAGGATAATATAAGGGGATGCCAATTGAAAAAACCCGTTTCTAAACTTTACCTTGCACTGACATTGGGTGTGTCTGTGTGGTACTTAGTGGGTTGCCAAACCGTGAATACGAAAGGTGATCCGACGAAAGCAGTACAAGTTAGAACTCAGTTGGCAGCTGAATATATTAAGTCAAACGATTATGATACGGCGAAACGTACATTAGATCAGGCCTTAGACATCGACTCACGTGATGCATCTGCAAATATGATGATGGGTGTGCTGTTACAACGCGAAGGTAGTCCGCAAAATGTGGCAAAAGCTGAGCGTTATTTCAAGCATGCCATTGCGACTGAGCCAAAAAATGCACAGGCTCGTAACAACTACGGTACGTATTTATATCAAATTGGGCGTTATAATGACGCGATTGATCAACTTCAAGTTGCTGCTTCAACTTTGGGCTATGATCAACGTTATCGAGCATTCGAAAATTTAGGTCGTGCGTATATTCAGGTAGGTCGAGTAGCCGAAGCAGAAGCTGCTTTTAAACAAGCCCTACAGGTGAGTTCAAATGCCTATCTTGCCATGATCGAAATGGCGGAAATTTTATATTTACGCCAACAATACGCTGAAGCGACACAATATTATGAACAATTTGTGCGAGCCGTTGGCGAGAAAAACTTAGATGCGCGTGCGCTTTGGATCGGTATCCGAATTGCGCGTGCAAACCATGACACTTTGGGGTCGCAAGTACTGGTCAATCAGCTACGTGCCTTGTACCCAGATAGTCAAGAATACAAACGTTATTTGCAATTACAGTACACTACTGAGGCCGTATGGAAGTAAATCCTAATTCACCACAATCGAATGGTTCTAGCAATGCTTTAGGAAATATCCAGCGTCCAGGTGATTATCTTCGTCAAATTCGTATTGCACAAAAACGTGAATTAAGCGACGTTTCGAAAGAGCTCAATATTCCACTCAAGACATTAACTGCACTTGAGCAGGACGAATATACGGCACTTCCAGAAGCTACGTTTATTAAAGGTTACTATCGTACCTATGCGAAGTACCTGAAAGTGGATGCAACTACGATTATCCAACGTTTCGATGACATCTATGCCAATGATACGGGACTTCTGCCGAATCATGCTTTGAATAATTCGCCAATTAAAATTATGGGCAAATTGCCAGGTTCTAATCGCGACCGCAATCGTAAGTGGTTGAAACGCGGACTAGTTGCAATTGTTGTTATTGCCATTTTGGCAGCATTATTTGGTGTCATTCAAAATTGGTCAGGTGGTGCTGATGAGACGACAGCTCAACAAGCAGAATCAGATGTTCAAATTATTAATATGAATGGCGCTGCTGCAACCACAGGGGATCAGTTGAAACTTGAGTTCAATCGCCCAACATCTGTGCATATTGTTGATTCAACAGGTAAAGTTTTGGCAACAGGTCGTCAGGCTTCAACACTTGAGTTGTCTGGAGAGACCCCTTTTCAAATTCGTATTGATGATGCGGCTGCTGTGTCACTCAGCTTAAATAATGAAAGTATTTCATTGTCACCATATACCGTCGGTGGAAAAGCAGATTTCCGCTTGTCACGTTAATGGGATCAAGGAAAAGCCATGATTGTAAATCCAATTAAACGCAAGCCTACTCGCAAAATTCGTGTGGGTTCAGTCTATGTCGGTGGTGATGCACCGATCAGCATTCAAAGTATGACCAATACCGAAACTTGTGATGTTGATGCAACACTGGCACAAATTCAGCGTTGTGCAGATGTAGGTGCAGACATTATGCGTGTTTCTGTGCCAACGATGGAAGCGGCAGAAGCTTTTGGTGAGATTCGTAAGCGTTCATCGGTGCCTTTGGTTGCAGACATTCACTTTGATTACAAGATTGCACTGCGTGTTGCAGACTTGGGGGCGGACTGTTTACGGATTAACCCGGGAAATATTGGTTCTGAAGCCAAAATTCGTGAAGTGGTAGCCGCGGCGCGCCATAACGATATTTCTATGCGTATTGGGGTGAATGCAGGTTCACTAGAGAAAGATATTCAAAAGAAATATGGTGAGCCGACTGGTCAGGCATTGCTAGAGTCGGCGATGCGCCATATTGATATTCTGGATCGTTTAGATTTCCACGAGTTCAAAGTTTCAGTGAAAGCATCCAATGTGTTCTTAACCATGGACGCTTATCGCCTACTTTCACAGCAAATTGATAATCCTTTACACCTTGGTGTAACAGAAGCGGGGATTTATCGAACAGGTTCGGTGAAGTCTGCGATTGCATTGGGCGGTTTGCTGTTGGATGGCATTGGTGACACCATGCGTATTTCTTTGGCAGCGGAACCTGAAGAAGAGATTAAGATTGGCTTTGATATTTTAAAATCACTTAGTCTTCGCTCAAATGGCATTAACTTTATTGCTTGTCCGAGCTGTTCACGTCAAGAGTTTAACGTGATTTCAGTGATGCAGGCTTTAGAAGAACGTTTAGAAGATATTCGTACCCCAATGGATGTGTCGGTGATTGGGTGTAAAGTGAATGGTCCGGGTGAAGCCAAAGAAGCCGATATTGGTGTAGTTGGTGCAAGTCCACGTTCACTGGTGTATCGTAATGGCGAAAAGAGCCATTTAATTGACACAAATCAGTTGGTTGACGAAATCGAAGCGATGGTTCGTCAACGTGTTAGCGATCTTGAAGACGCTAAAGCTAAAGAGATTATTCGCACAAGTTTTTCTGAGTAGATCATGAGTTCAATAGTCGCAATCAAAGGTTTTAATGACATTCTTCCTACGCAAACCTCTGCATGGAGACGTCTTGAACAGCATCTCGCATCATTGATGGATGCTTATGGCTACCAACAAATTCGTTTACCTATTGTTGAACAGACCAATTTGTTCAAACGTTCAATTGGGGATGCAACGGATATCGTTGAAAAAGAAATGTACACCTTCTTGGATAAAGGTAATCCGCCTGAGTCTTTGACTTTGCGTCCTGAAGGAACAGCAGG
>NZ_DKIK01000018.1:0-12782 GCF_002454215.1 Acinetobacter sp. UBA6720 | reverse complement strand
GGGGGGTAAATCAACCTTTATGCGCCAAACGGCTTTAATTAGCTTATTGGCCTATTGTGGCTCCTATGTCCCTGCCCAATCGGCAGTATTAGGTCCTATTGATCGAATCTTTACCCGTATTGGTTCTGCCGATGACCTATCTACAGGCAAATCGACCTTTATGGTGGAAATGACTGAGACCTCGCAAATCCTACATCATGCAACCAATCAGTCTCTGGTTCTGATGGATGAAGTTGGTCGTGGCACCAGTACCTATGATGGTTTATCTTTGGCATGGGCTTGCGTACTTGACTTAACCAAACGTATTAAATGTTTATGTTTATTTGCCACCCACTACTTTGAACTGACCGAGCTGGCCAAAGAAACTGCTATTGATAACTACCATGTCACCGCAAAAGAACTCAATGGCAACCTGATTTTGTTACATAAAGTCCAACATGGGCCTGCAAGCCAAAGTCACGGCTTACAAGTGGCAAAATTGGCAGGTATTCCTGCCAGTGTGATCAAAGAAGCACAAAATCGTCTGAAAATTTTAGAGAAACAACAACTGCAAAAACCTAAAGTCGTTCAAAACGATTTGTTTGCTACAATAGAAGCACCTGAAATTGAAACAATTGAACGTGTAGTCGAAATTGAGAAACCTTCTGCTGCACTTGAACTACTCAAGAGTATTGATGTCGATAATTTAAGCCCACGTGAAGCTTTACAACAGCTTTATGCATTGAAAGATCAGTTACATTCATAGTGGTTTTCTATTTTTGTCACCCATTTAGACCGTCAAAATGACGGTCTTTTTTATTGTCAAAAGCAGTTTTCAGCAGAATGTTCAGTTTTTATCAAATTTAACAGCCGTGCATATAACAAATATCAATAAAAGCAATTGTTAGTTGGTGCCGTTTTTGCCTAAAATACACATTAGTTATTAGAACCATATTTTTAGGTAGCCTTCGCCATGACCTTTGTTGTCACTGAAAATTGTATTAAATGTAAATATCAAGACTGCGTAGAAGTTTGTCCAGTAGACTGTTTCTATGAAGGTCCAAACTTTCTAGTGATCAATCCAGATGAGTGTATTGATTGTGCACTGTGTGAACCTGAATGTCCTGCAAATGCAATTTTCTCTGAAGATGAACTGCCAGAAGGTCAAGAAGTCTTTATCGAACTGAATGCTGAATTATCACAAACTTGGCCAAACATTACCCAGATTGGTGATCAACCTGCTGACCGTGAAGAATGGAACGGTAAAACAGATAAGTTACAATACTTAGAAAAGTAACTCTAAAAAGATCAGCATAAGCTGATCTTTTTTTATACCTAAAACACACATTTGATTGCAATATTTCCAAATTTTCCCCATCAATATAGATTAAAATAATAGCCGTATTTTTTAAATATTTGATTTCTATAATGAAGAAATTTTTAAAGGGATTATTTGCGGTTAGCATAATCCCCTTGGTGATGATTGGCTGTACGACTTCATCTCACAAAGGCAAAACCATTACGACTCCCGATGGAAAACGTATTTTTATCCCACAAGAGCAAATTAGTTTTGACCGCCCTGCACCACCTAAAATTATTCCTTATACCTATAATGCTTGGATGTCTGTAGGTGACACACTAGCACGCGTACGTGAGTATGAAGTTTTCCTTGAACGTAATGGCGTTGGGAATATCATTCCAAGCTTTGAACTGCTCAGAACCGCTCGTGACTGGCAAAAATGTGGTCGCTCACAATATATGATTCCAAACCGTGAGCTTTGGAAAAACCAAATTGCGACTCTAAAAGTGTTTAAATATTTGGTTGCAGCCAAAGTACTGACCGATTTTGAAGTTACTTCAGTTTATCGTGATCTGCCTTTAAACCAATGTGCAGGTGGTGCCAACTCATCCCGCCACTTATTCAATTCTGCTATAGATTTTCGAATCGGACCTGAAAACCCGCAGCCGCAAGATTATGCATATATTGAAAATACTAAATTCCGTCTATGCCAATTTTGGGCTCAACACGGACAAAGCTTAAACATGGGCTTAGGCTTATATGCATCTGGTCAAATTCACATTGATACCCAAGGATATCGCACATGGGGCCCTGACCTTAGCCGAAATTCATCAATGTGTAATTACTAACTATTTTATAAGGAAAAGAGGTCGATTAGACCTCTTTTTTTAAGCATTGATTTAAACAAATATGGTCGGATAAATTGCACTCTGAAAATAAAAGTTTAAAATGCTCCACATCGCAACCAAGGTGAACATGCTATGCAACAAATGTGGACAGAGATTGATAACTATATCGACGCACATTTAATTCCTGAAGACCCCATTCTGACTCAAACTTTAGAAAATACAGAGAAACATGGTTTTCCAGATCACTTAGCTGTTGCACCCAACCAAGGCATGCTTTTACAAATGCTGATTCAAATGAATCAATGTAAGCGTGTGTTGGAGCTTGGTACTTTTGCTGCCTATAGCACCATGTGGTTAGCGCGCGCTTTGCCTGAAGACGGCTATATTTTAACGATTGAAGGGCGTGATACGCATGCCGCGATGGGTCAAGAAAATATCAACAAAGCTCAGCTTAAACAAACTGTTGAACTCGAATGTGGACGTGCAGCAGATATCCTTAAATCGCTGCCCGCAGACATTGAACCTTTTGACTTTATTTTTATTGATGCCGATAAGCAAAGTTACCCAGAGTATTTGGAATTAAGCCTCAAGCTATCTCATTCAGGTACTTTGATTTTCCTTGATAACGTGATTCGTGCAGGCGATATTATCAATCCTGAAAATCATAAGCCAAGTATTGAAGGGATCCGTGATATGTTTAAAGCGATGCAAAATCATCCGAAAATTTTGTCGTGCACCGCCATTCAAACTGTCGGTAGCAAAGGACATGATGGCTTTGCCTTAGCCATTGTAAAATAAGCTAAAACTTAGATTAAAAAATACCCAATCAATTTAAGCTTATATAAATTATAAACTTACATTTACTGTCCATATAGTTATCCACAATTAATGCGGATAACTATGGATAAAAGGGGCACAATTTAGAGAAGTCACTCTATATTAGCGTGCCACCAATAAAGGCACTTTGGCATTCCTAAAAATAGTCGTAGCAATGCTACCCAAAAAGAACTGATGAATTTTACTGTGGCTAAATGCCCCTAGAACAATCAGTTGTATACCATGCTCATTCTGATATTCCAAAATATTTTCAGCCACGTCACCATAGCGATATTCAGTAATCACATCCAGATTCGCCTCTTTTAAATAACGTTCTGGCTCTGCTAGGATTTCAGGGTGGTCGCCAACATAGACTAAATGGCATTGTAAAAGACGCAGTAAATCACTTTGAGCAATTCGCTTCATCATCTTCACACAGGTCGGGGAATATTCATAAGCAAAGATAAAACGTGTAGGCGGTTTGAATGTATCACCCACGGTCATGACCGTGCATTTTGCTCCGCGAATAAAGTTTTCAACATTACTACCCAGTGGTTTATTACGTTCAGCCGATTTTTCTCCGACTCGACCAATCACGACAATGTCATCTTCATGTAATAAGTTAAAACTTTGCTCGAGAAAGTCTCCTTTTTCTTGAATATGTGTCGTATGCAAGCCGTGTGTTTCAAGAATGAGTTTAGAAATATGATCAAGTAGATTGTTACTGTAACTGAGTGCAAGTTCACTTTGTTTCTGCTCTAACTCAGCTAGCTCTTTGAGCAACATTGCATTGCTTTCAAATCCAATCACCCCACTAATTTCACCCAAGTGATAACTTGCAGGGTAATAATCCAAAACTTGTAAAAGGACCAATTCACGCCCTGTTTGTTTTGCAATCCAAGCAGACGCTTCTGCTAAGGCATTGATACAAGGGGAAGAATCAATACATGCAATGACTCGTTTCATTATCGCCTCTCATTACACCGCATTTGGCATAAGGTCTCATTGTTGTTCTAAACTTAGCATATCTTTTTTTTTGATGGCAGCTTTTTATGTAATTAAGTATTGATAAATGTTCAAGATTCTTTGATGTCTTAATCACGTAAACGAATAAGCTGAGCAGGATTGCCTGCCACAATGGATCGCTCCGCAATATCTTTGGTCACCATACTATTCATGCCTACCACGGCATGTGCACCAATTTTCACTCCATCTTTCACGCCCACATGTGCCCCCAACCAAACATCTCGTCCAATTTCTATCCCTCTTGAACGTACAGGTTGTTGATAGATCGGATCACTGAGTGCCATGCCATGATCAAAGGCATATAAGTGACAATAAGCTGCAATACGTACTTGATCATCTAACTTAATCCCCACACGGCCACCATCCAAAATACAATGATGGTTGATTGCGACCTCGTTGCCAATCTCTAAAGGCCCGTGCAAAGTACAATCAGCAGCAATAAACGTGTTGTCCCCAATAATAATTTTGCGGCCTGGCTCTGCGAAAATGTGTGCCAATGGAGAAATAAAACAGTTTTGACCAATTTCAACGGTTTCCATTTCCATTAAGTAAGCTTGGTACTCTTGCTGCCATGCCTCAGCCCACATCCGATTTTTAGGCTTGAGTGACCAATACAACCATGGCATATAATTTAAGCGGTGCTTATGCTGTTCACGATATTTGAGTAAGGGATCAGTCATGATGGTCATCCACAATTTTTAATGCTTCACGCCCACGGGTTAGGTCTTGTATTTTAACTGCGAGCGCTTCAATCTGATGCACTTGTAATAATGCCTCTACAAGCACGCCCTCCGCAGTATATTGCTCATTAAACTCAATTTGTTGGCTATTTAGCTCATACTGGAAAATTGCCCATTCATTAAATTGACAGGCAAAATGTACTTTTTTCTTTTCAATGAGCTCGATTTTTTCAGCCAACAGTAAACACTGTCCTGCTGTTCCACCATAAGCACGTACCAGTCCACCTGTGCCTAGCTTGACACCACCATACCAACGATTGACCAAAACCAAAACATTGGTTAGTTCATTACCTTCGATGGTGGCTAAAATAGGACGGCCTGCAGTTCCTGATGGTTCACCGTCATCATTAAAACGAACATTATGACCAATTTTCCATGCCCAACACTGATGTGTGGTGCTGATATCTTTATATTGCTCTAAAAAGTCTTTAACAGCCTGTTCATTTTCAACAGGCACAGCAAAAGCTTGAAAACGACTTTTTTTGATGTCTTCTTCATAGCTCACTAAACTAGAGATGGTAAATGGCATAACGTAATTTTTAAAAATTTCACAAAAAATTATAACGTATTTTCAATCAGCTATCGTATGAAAATGGCTCATTACTTCAAACCAACACGATGATCAAATAGACAATGCATAGCAGTATAAAAGGGAAAAAGATGCTTCAAATACTCTACGATCAAACATAGAATAAAAGAACGAGCTATGTGACTGAGTCAAAATGGGATATCCATAACTCTAAAATTTCAGCTCAAAATCTGCGCCAATCAGACCAATTGGCGCAGCAAAAACTTATACAGTAAAGTCATCACCCAGATAGACTTGGCGCACGGTTTCATTGGCTAAGATTTCATCAGGAGAACCTTCAGCAATTACCGCACCCTCACTGACAATATAGGCACGCTCACAAATCGCTAAAGTCTCACGAACGTTATGGTCTGTAATCAATACGCCGATCCCGCGCTGTTTCAATGTAGTAATAATATCTTTAATATCACCGACTGAAATTGGATCAACTCCAGCAAACGGTTCATCCAATAGCATAAATTTTGGATCAGCGGCCAATGCACGTGCAATTTCCGCACGACGACGCTCACCACCAGAGACACTCATACCCAATGAATCTTTAATATGACTGATTTTGAAATCAGCTAATAATTCATGCAAACGTTGTTTACGCTGCTCTTTATTCAAATCTTTTCGTGTTTCCAGAATCGCCATAATATTTTCAGAAATGGTGAGTTTTCTAAAAATAGATGCCTCTTGCGGCAAGTAACCAATACCTTTACGCGCACGTTCATGCATGGCCAAATCAGACATATCCAAGTTATCAAGATGAATTTCACCTTTATCCATGCGTACCAGTCCAACCACCATATAGAAGCTAGTGGTTTTACCCGCACCATTTGGTCCAAGTAAGCCAACAATTTGCCCACTTTGCATGCTAAAAGATACATCTTTTACCACCCAACGCTTACTGTAGTTCTTCGCAAGATGCTTGATGCATAAGGTCTGTGGCTGATTGAGAGTTTGCTCCATTAGTCACGCGCTCCAGGGAAGGATTGAGAGGCTGAAGGTGGAATCACAATTTGAACTCGACCGCCCGATGAACCACCACTACTCGGTGTACCAATCGCTTCAATATCCCCTTTGTTCATACTATAACGCAGCGTATTACCCCGAATACTGGCACCATCCTGCTCCAAAAGTGCACTACCTGATAAGGTAATAATGCCTGTTTCTGCATTATAAATAATCTTTTGCGCCTGACCTTTGGCAATGCCTTTATTGGTACTGACTTGCTGCTGAAAACGTGCAGGCTTGCCATTTGCAGTAATGGTACTGATTTGACGGTTTTGGTTCAAATTCGCCACAATCGAGTCAGCCTGAAGTTTCATAGTCCCTTGTTCAATAATGACATTACCCGTATACGTCGTGACTCCTGTTTTTTCATTAAAGGTTGCACGATCTGCCAACAATGAAATGGCTTTAGTTCGATCACTTGGTAATGCTAAAGCAAAAGTTGAAACTGCTACACCTAAGCTCAGTGCAAGCGTTTGCTTGAGGAAAGTTTTCGAAATAGAAAATTTTGGATTATGGTTCATACTTCCCTCGAATATGGAAAAAGTCATATTGACCCGTATTTAAATTTGCTTTTAAACCCTGACTGACAAATTCTGCTTGTGGTGTTGTGACCACCACTTGCTGTTGAGATTCAAGTTCACGTGTTTTTGGAAAAGCAGTCAGTTCGACCGTCTCAAACTGCATACGGCCATGATCTAACATTTTTTGAGCAACAACCTGATTCGTTAATACGACTTTTTCGTTGTCATTAGAGCCATTCGCCTGCTTTGCATAGAATATGGCATCGACTTTTCCTGCTTTATACATTTCAGCATTTAAGTTTTCTAACTTCGATGTCTTCTTTTGCATATCTTGCTCAAGACGATCTATCTTTGCTCGGACGTATAGATTTCCCCGCTCATCCGTTTGTGTCAGCTGGATCTTCTCAGCAGAATAGGTCATGCTCTGTGCAGAATCGACTTCGAGCTTATGCCCCTTTCCACTATAATAGTAATAACCACTGCTGATAGCAGCAATCGCTACGGCAGTGATATATAAAACTTTAGTATCCATAAATGTTAACTAAACTCTCATGCATGCATACTGATTAATGCGGGACTGCGGTATACTTTTCAAGTAAAGTTTCGTATACGCCTTTGGCTTGTAAAATCATATCGCAAATTTCACGTACAGCACCACGACCACCCATCGCTTGAGTGACTAAATCCGCACGACGACGAACCTCTAAGTGACCATTCGGTACTGTAACTTTCATACCAGCAATCGCAAATGCAGATAGGTCTGGCCAGTCATCTCCCATATACAAACAGTCCTCTGGCACAATGCCGAACTTTGCACAAGCTTCGCGTAGCGCCACACCTTTGTCTTCACGGCCTTGATAAACAAGGTCAACGCCCAAATCAGACATGCGTTTTTCTACGATCTGGCTCTTACGACCCGTGATAATAATCACTTTAACGCCAGCCTGCTGAACCAATTTCATACCTAAACCATCACGGATATCGAAGGATTTAATTTCGTCCCCAGAGTTGGTTAAAGTTACAAAACCATCACTCAAAATACCATCGACATCCAAAACTAGAGCTTCTACATGACGTGCTTGTTCTAACAAAATATAAGAAGCCATTTCTTAGTTCACCCCAGCTTGAATCAGGTCATGCATACTCAACACACCAATCACTTTATTGGCATCATCAACGACGACAAATTGGTTAATTTTCTTTTCGTTCATTCGCTCTAAGGCTTCGACAGCACGTGCTTCGGCAGAAATTGTCAGTGGATTTTGAGTCATCACATTTGACACAGCCAAGTTCACATCAAAACCTTGTTGCTTATCAATCAAACGACGTAAGTCACCATCGGTAAAAATACCCAACAGTCGATCATTTTCATCCACAATTGTGGTTAAACCTAGGCGTTTGTTTGAGATTTCGTAAAGAACTTTGTTCATTGCTGTATCTGGAGACACTTTTGGTAACTCATCCCCTGTATGCATTAAATGTTTCACATGCAACAACAGACGTTTACCGAGTGCACCAGCGGGATGGGAACGAGCAAAGTCATCTGACGTAAAACCACGAGCTTCGAGTAGTGCAACAGCCAATGCATCTCCCAAAGCTAAGGTTGCTGTGGTACTTGATGTTGGTGCCAAACCCAATGGGCACGCTTCTTGGATATCACCTAAAGTCAGCGCCACATCAGCATTTTGTGGCATTGGTCCACGTTCATCACCACTGATGGTAATTAAAGGCACACCTAAATATTTAATCAAAGGCATCAGCATCATAATTTCATCACTCTTGCCCGAGTTTGAAATCGCAATCAATACATCGCCTGCAACCAACATCCCCAAATCACCGTGACCAGCCTCACCAGGGTGCATGAAAAATGATGGCGTGCCTGTAGAAGCAAACGTAGCTGCCATTTTTCGTCCAATATGTCCCGACTTTCCCATTCCAGTTATGACTAAACGCCCTTTACACTTTAAAATAATTTCACATGCACGAGTGAAACGATCATCTATTTGCTGTGCAAGAACTGATAATGCTTGTCGCTCTATCTCAAGAGTTTCTAAAGCCACTTTTTGGAAATCAATAGGATTTGACATATTTTCAGAATTCAATGCTGTTTTACCTGAATTGCATGATGATATTAAACACTACCATCACATAAAAAATAATTTCCAAGATTTTATCATATCTAGGTTGTCAACTAGCGTGGAAATATTTGGATTTTCACAACATATCTACAAATGATCCATTCGAACAATTGAATCTCTATTTTAATGATCTATATTGTCCGCTTTTATACTGATACTTTTACCATTCGATCAAGATCTGCTATCGCTTTACATCAAACGACGATTTTTTTGGTTTATAATAGTTAGGCTAAATAAAATACAGCAAACACAAAACTCAATAATGTGGCTAATTCAATTATTTCAATACTTGCCCCGATGGTATCGCCTGTCACTCCCCCGATGCGCTGTATAAATTTACACCGTAAATACCACAATGCTAAATAAAACGAGGCAAGGACAACAACTCCAACCCATGCCCAATACAAAGCCACTAAAGACGTAAGCAGTAAAAGTGCTATTGCGATTGGTCGAGCTAAATGTTGACCCAACTGGCTACCAAGTCCTTTTTCACGTACATAGTCTGTGCTTAAAAAGAAAAAAAGAGGTACGAGACGCCCTAACAGAGGAAAAAGCATCAGCGCTGTATACAGCTGTTTTTGTAATAACACATACAATACCGACCATTTTAATAGGCACACAATGACAAGACTGAGTACACCTATAGGCCCACAACTCGGATCTTTCATGATCGCCAGTGTGCGTGCTTTATCGCCAAAACCACCAACCCAAGCATCTGCGGTATCGGCCAAACCATCCAGATGCAAACCACCTGTCAGCCAAATCCAGAGCACTAGAATTACACTGCTTAATAGCACAACTGGCAAAGCATGTAATAACAGGGCAATTCCATACAGAATGCTTCCTATGAGCAAACCCACTACAGGATAAAACAACAATGCCTGCGCATTTTGCTGAGGCGTTGGCATTGCGCTTAAGCGAACTGGAAACGTCGTTAAAAACTGTAATGCAATCCAAAAAGGTGTCATTACACATCCTCACTTTGAATAAACTGAAGCTGCCCTTGAGTAAAAACAAAGCAGTTCAACTGCCCTAACTCTGCTGACATTTTTAAAAGATCATTATCATGCTGTTTTAGCGCTTGGCATTTTAAGAGTTTAATCACTCCAGCATGGGAAATAATCAATGCACGTGTCCAGCCCTGCGCATGCATTTGTTGGGTCAACATCTGTATAGATTCGACAACGCGGCTTTTAAATGCCAATAAGCTTTCTGCCTGAGGCGGGGTAAAGCTTAAAGGTGTTTGCCAAAATTGAGCCAATTCATTAGGAAATTGTTGGTAGAGTCGTTCGGTCGGCTGAGCTTCCCATTCTCCAAAATCCATTTCTTGCAAATTCGGTTCTATAAACAAAGGAAGCTGTTTTTGCTCGGCCCATTGCTCTGCAAACAGACGGCAGCGCTGTAGCGGTGAGCTATAAATGACATCCCATGCCTGACTAACCTGCTCAGCCTGCGTGAGGGTAGATTGCATTTGCATCCAACCTTTCGCCGTCAAAGCATCATCCGTTTTACCCCGTAGGGTATGACTTAAGCTGGTTTCGCCATGGCGCAGAAAATCTAAATACAACATCTTTAAACTTTCTCACCAATCACGGCTGCTTCAGCAAATGTTGCCATCTCATTATGTAAACGACAGGCGAGTTTGATCAATCCAAGTGCAGCCCCTGCACCACTGCCTTCTCCCAACCGTAGGTTCAGCTTCAATAAAGGCATCGCTTTAAGTTCTTGCAACAAACGCACATGACCATATTCAGCCGACTGATGTCCAAAAAGCATCCAAGCGCGAACCTGTGGATTTAAACGTACTGCGAGTAACGCCGAAACAGTACTGATAAACCCATCCACCACCATCGGCAGACCCAATTGCGCACAGCGAATATACGCGCCTGTCATGGCTGCGATTTCAAGTCCACCCACGGCACATAAGGCTTTAAATGGATCGTTCCCGACATATTGGGCATGCAGTGCAAGTGCTTGGTCGATCACATGTTTTTTATGTATCAATTGTTCAGTACGGATACCCGTTCCAACACCTGTTAACTTTTCAGCAGGTTCAGCCAATAAAAAACAAGCGACAGCTGAGGCTGAACAAGTATTTCCAATGCCCATTTCACCCGCAACATAGATATCCGCCCCATAAGCGATGGCATCTTCCACACTTTTTTGCCCCAAAGCAAAAGCAGCTTTACATTCAACTTCAGTCATAGCCAGGGTTTGAGCAAAGTTAGCCGTACCCGCGCGGATGCAGTGGCGTTCAACTCCGACATAGTCATAAGCTTCACCGACTGAACCACAGTCGATGACTTGTAATTTAGCTTGATACTCTTTGGCAATCACACTAATACACGCCCCACCTGTTGCGAAGTTCTGCAACATTTGACGTGTCACCGCTTGTGGATAGGCAGAAATATTTTCTTCCATCACTCCATGATCACCTGCAAAAATCGTAATCCATGGGCGGTCAATCTTAGGTTTTACAGTGTTTTGCAAACTGGCTAAGGTTACTGCAACCGATTCAAGCTCCGACAACGAGCCCGTTGGTTTGGTCAACTGTGACTGGCGTACTAGGGCTTGAGCCAATACTGACTCACTCGGACTTTGACATGCTTCTAACCACCAACTCACACTTGTTCTCCTTTTAAAATCATGGGAAATCCTGCCACGCAGAACACCACTTTTGTTGCGATTTGACCTAACTGCTGATGCAATCGCCCTGTTTCATCGACAAAGCGACGGCTAATTTGCCCCATTGGAACCACACCTAAACCTGTTTCATTACTCACTAAAATCAGCTCGGACTGTAAACTTCCCACAACATCTAACAACTTCTGACATTCCTGAACCTGTAAACCTGGATCAGTATGCATCAGTAAATTACTCATCCATAAGGTCAGGCAATCGACCAAAATGGTTTGGTTTGGGCGATCTAATTTAACCAAATGCTCTGCAAGATAAATGGGTTCTTCACACACCCCCCAATCTTCGGGTCGTTGCTGCTGATGGTGTTGAATGCGCGCTTGCATTTCCCCATCTAAGGCTTGTGCTGTGGCGACATAGACCACTGGCTGCGCTAACTGTTGTGCAACCTGCTCTGCCAAGCGGCTTTTCCCCGAACGTGCACCACCTAAAATCAGTTGCATTGTGCATTTCCCAACTTAATTTGTGTATGTGAAAACAATGGCCCTTGTAAAACATCTGCCTGATAAAAACCAAACGTGAGCTTTGAGATGTTTAAGCTATAGTTGATGTCTTCAATTTCAGCCATACGTGTCAATACATGATCACTACTTAACGCTTCACGGTATAGACCTAATGTAATATGTGGACAATAACTTAATGCCGCGACTTCCTGCGATGTATGCAACAATGTTTTTCTAATTTTTTCCAACACGCCTGCGGTATCATCCACTTTTAAAAATAAGGCACTTTCAAAACTATTTAATGCACCCATCTGTAACTGAAAAGATTCTAGCTTTAAATTTTTAAGGCGTTCAAGCTGCTGATTCAGTTGCGCTCGACTAAAGTCGTCCGACTGTGTTGCCTGTTCTACCCAAAAACCAGCAACAAATAAGGTGATATGAAACTGCCGTTGATTCGGTTGATAAAGTAAATCTGAAATTGCTCACGAAGCTGGGTTAAATAGCTGACCAAAACAGGATCATTCACTTCAATATACCAAAGTGCATAGTGCTCACGTCCCAAATGCCATTCAGGATAGTCTCGATCTTCGGTCGGTACGACAGTGCTATTGGGTTGAAGGAACACAATTTTATTCACAAATGAAGATGAATGATTTAAGCATATTTTTGTCAAAATTATGGGCTGAAAC
>NZ_DKIK01000048.1:0-3336 GCF_002454215.1 Acinetobacter sp. UBA6720 | reverse complement strand
GTCCGTCATGTTGAAGACTGCCTGATTCGGTCCAATCTGTTTAATTTACCCAAAGATTTACCCGAGGGCGAAGGCATCGACTGGAATGTTGTGATCGTGGATGCCACGGAAATTCCAATCCAAAGGCCTAAAAAAACAGAAGAAAAGCTATAGCGGCAAGAAAAAGACCCATACCTTTAAAGTACAGGCCATGATTCACTACAAAACTCAGAAAATTCTGAGTTTATGTACCAGTGGCGGTGCAGTGCATGATTTCGAGTTGTTCAAACGCAATTTAAACCAGATTCCTTTTGGGGCTTTTATCCTTGCAGATAAAGGCTATCAGGGGATTTATGTGTTGTATCCGAATAGCCTGTTGCCATTAAAAGCCAAAAGACACTGTAAATTGGATCCTGAATTGAAAATCTATAATCAAGAAATCAATAAAAGAAGAATCGGAATTGAGCATGTATTTGGCAGCCTGAAAACCTTCAAAATCCTTGCTGAGCGTTATCGAAATAGAGGTAAAAGGCTTGGTTTGAGATTCAATTTAATCGCTGGAATCTACAACTTGGAACTGAGCAAAAAATGATTTATGAAAGAGGTCTAATTACTCATGTAAAATAAATGGCATATTTAATATTAATAAATCTTCAAAAATCGCAAACCCACTCCCGGTTCAGTAATAATATATTTAGGCTGCACAGCATTATCATTTAACTTCACTCTTAATTTAGCCACCAGAATCCGTAAATAATGCGTATCTTCTTGGTGCGTTGGCCCCCACAGCTCTTTCAATATTTGCGGCTGAGTAATCAATTGGCCTTTATTTTTCGCCAATAAATTCAGCAGCTGATATTCTTTGCGTGTTAAGGAGAGCAATTGTTGATTTAAAAAAACCTGCCGTTTGGAAAAATCGATTTTTAATACGCCATCATCAAAAATTACAGTATCAACAGTACTATGCTGGTGCTGCCTAAGCAGTACACGAATGCGCGCCACCAGCTCCTGAACACTAAACGGCTTGGTGACATAATCATTTGCGCCAGCATCCAGAAGCTTCACTTTTTCTTCTTCATTTGCCCGCACAGACAGCACTATCACTGGAACGTGCGACCATGTGCGAAGCTCAGACAAAACCTCATAACCATCCAAATCTGGCAAACCCAAATCGAGGATCACTAAATCTGCGCCTTGCAAAGCTAGGAGTTCCAAACCCTTTTGGCCATTTTCAGCCAAAAGGGTTTTATAGCCTTGCGCTCTGAGTGCTATATCCAAGAATTTTCGAATCTGATTTTCATCATCAATAATCAAGACATTGGTCATGGAGCTGGCTGATTCATTCTGTTCTGGCATTTTCCCACCTAAAAGCTGCTAGATGCTTTAAGTAATTTGCTGAATAGGAAGCTGTATGCGGATACATGTTCCTTGATTGTTCTTGCCTGATGATGCCATGATTTTCCCCATATGCGCACCCACAATCGCTTTCACAATCGTCAAGCCCAAGCCTGTACCATATTGCCCGCGGTCACCGCGCTGCATGGTATAAAACATGTCAAAAATGCGTTCCCGCTCACCTTCCGGGATACCCTGCCCCTTATCAGTTATGGCAATTTCGATCTCATTTTCATTCACCTGCTGCACCTCAATCATCACAGCTTTATTCTCTGGTGAAAATTTTGCGGCATTTTCCAGCACATTAAAAATGGCCTGTTCAATCAAGGCGGCATGTACAAATAAACTCAAAGATTCTTGAGGCGCATGCACTTCAACCAATGCATCTGGCATATAACGGTTTAAACGGCGCACTGCTGAACCGATCAGTTCATCAACTCCAATCCAGTCCCGCTTCAAGCTTAAGCCTTCATGGCCTAAACGGGTCATATCCAGTAGGTTTTGAATATAGCGGTCTAAACGTTCCCCCTCTAAATGAATCGCTTCCAGCAAGCTGTCCTGATCATTTTCATTCATGGAATGGCGGTAAGTGCTCAAAGTATCCGCTGCTCCAATCATCGACGCCAAAGGCGAGCGTAAATCGTGCGATACGGATGATAATAATGCCGAGCGCAATTTTTCCGTTTCAGAATTCACATTGGCTATTTCCAAAGCCTTGGTCAGCTGGGTGCGGAAAATCGCCTGCGCAAGATACTCTACCATGAGTTCAGCGAGCTGTTTTTGCTCCGTATTGATTACTGCTTGCACATCTTTAAGTTTCAACCCCACCACGCCTAAGCATTGCTTGGAAGCCAATAAGGGCAAAAACCACCACTCATTTTCCGTCAAGGTTTGGGTAAAGCGACCGGACGGTTGATGGTTTTTGAATGTCCAATCGGCTGAAATTTTTTCTTTATTACTCATGATAGTGGATGATGCTTGAGTTGCTGCAGTATCTGGGAAATACAGCCAGACATCTGCATTGAGATTTTTACTCAGGCTATGTTCAGCAATCTCCTTGATTTGTGCCAAATCTAATGCTGTGGACAGCTTCTGCCCTAAATCCTGCATAATGCTGTTATAACTGTTCGCCGTTTTGAGTGCAGTCACCTGTTCTTTCAAACGTGACGCTAATCGGCTCGAAATTAAAGCCGCGCCCAAAAATGCAACCACGGTGACAATCCCCTGATGTGCAGAAATCTGAAATGTAAATTGCGGGGAAATAAAGAAAAAATTATAAGCTAGAAAGAATAGGATGGCTGAAAAAGCTGCAGCCAGCATCCGTGTTTTTGATGCCACAAAAACCACAGCGGTGATAAAAATCACCGAAAGATCTTCAATCCCTAAATACTTTTCCCCTAAGCTTGCAATCACAATGCTGATGACCGTGGTGGCTAGTACGTACTGTATTTCTCTCAGCGACAAGAATGCCCTTTGAGTGAAAAAGGACAGATGCTTATTCTCTGCAATAATCGGCACAATACTGAGTTCAAAACTGGGCCGGTATTGCAACAACTGATCAATCAAATTGAGCCTTAAATTCAGCGAAAACTTTTGCGGAGCCGCTTGTGCTAAAACCAAGGTTGAAATGCCGCGGTCCATCACATAATCAAATAAAGTTTTAGCATGTTGCTGGCCGTGAAGGACTTCAGTCATTCCGCCCATTTGACGCGTTAAGTTTAAAGCCCGTTCAATTTCACGGCTTTGCGAGTTTTCCTGTTTATTCATGATTTGCGTATCATGAGAAAAAGCAACAACTGTCCAGTTTGCCGCACGATGCTCGGCAATACGGCATCCAGTCCGAACTAAAGCTTCAGAATGCCCTTTGCCATCAATCATAATTAAGACATGATTTTTTAAGGGAATTTGAGCAAGCCCTTGAATGGCGAAATTTTCGCGTACATCATTATCAACATAATTGGC
>NZ_DKIK01000071.1:0-3100 GCF_002454215.1 Acinetobacter sp. UBA6720 | reverse complement strand
GGATTAGAGCAAGCATTATATCTTGCAGCCTAAATTTCATCTTGTCTCCCTCTTTGCCACATCTTCGGATGTGGCTTTTTTATGCCGTTTTAAAATCAATGATAGAAGGATAAACCCATGAATCAGATTATAAACCCAACAGTAACGTCTCAATCTCAGTATTTACCAACTGTAGCCAATGACAAGCTTAAACAAAGTCAATCAGGTTCAAAACGTAGTTTAAATGCCAAACGTCTGATCAGCACCAAACAACTGGACTATCAGGCATGGCTGGAAGTGCGTAAGCAGGGAATAGGCAGCAGTGATGCCGCAGCCGCCTGTGGCATAAATCCTTATATGTCGATGCTGGAACTGTGGATGATCAAAACAGGACGGGTACAGCAGAATATTGATGATGAAAGCTCAGGACACGCACCTTTATATTGGGGTAAACAGTTAGAACCCTTGGTCGCAGAATACTACAGCATGCACACCAATAATAAAGTCCGTCGGGTCAATGCGGTGCTGCAACACCCTGATCCTGACAAAGCCTTTATGTTGGCGAACTTGGATTATGCCGTAGTGGGCAATGAAGACGTGCAAATACTGGAATGTAAAACTGCAGGAGAATATGGCGCCAAACTATGGAAGGAGGGCGTTCCTCTGTATGTGCTATGTCAGGTACAACATCAACTGGCGGTGACAGGCAAGCAAGCGGCACATATTTGTGTGTTGCTGTGTGGACAGGAAACCAAAATCTACAAAGTCAGTCGTAATGAAGCTTTGATTGAACAGATCATTCAGGCGGAACGGTTGTTTTGGGAATGTGTTGAAAATGATGTTCCACCAGCAGTGGATGCCAGTGAATCGGCAGCCAAAGCTTTACAACAGCTCTATCCTGAACATACCCCACTGAGCTGTGTTGACCTAACGGAGGTCGAACTTGCCAATGAACTGTTTGATCAGTTGATAGAGGAAAAACAGCAGATTGAACAACACCAAAGCCAGTTTGATCTACTCAAACACCGTGTTCAGGCACTGATGCAGGAACATGAACGTGCCGTATTTCAGCAAGGTTCAGTGACATGGAAAAAGAGCAAGGACAGTATTAGCCTAGATACCAAGTCCTTACTTCAGCACCAACCTGAACTCATCCAACAATACCCATTGCAGAAAGCAGGCAGTCGTCGTTTCAACATTTATCACGATTAGCTCAAAGCTTAGAGTTAATCACTCAGCAAGAAAAAACCTGAAATCCCGTGCAGTCCTGCATGGGATTTTTATACCGATTTCATTTTTAGCAAACAGTGCAACACATCTAAACATCAACATCTATACGAGAGGAATTTCAACATGATTAAAGGTCTAGCAATCACACCACCCATCTTGGGCCGGATCAGTATTGGTCGTGTAGTCGAAAAGAATGGCAAGCGTCTGCCTGAGAAAGACGATCAGTTCACCATTACCAGTCAAATACAAGGCAAGGATGGTTGGGTCAAACACCCCTTGGATGAGCAATTGCGTAGTCAAGCACCGAATCAAAAGCTGCGTAGCATTCCTGTGCGTATGATCTTCAATGATCCTGAATTGAACTTACGTGCCGAGTACAGCTTGTTTGACCGACAGACAGGTCGCCCGATTTGTGTGGGGAATGGTCAGACCTGTCAACGTATGACATCACAAGGTGTAGAGCAACATCCTTGCCCATCCCCCGACTTATGCCCACTTGGACAAGGCGGGCACTGTAAGCCTTATGGACGCCTGCATGTCAATTTAGATGAGTCGGATGAATTTGGTACATTCATTTTTAGAACAACAGGCTTTAACAGCATACGTACGTTGGCTGCACGATTGAGCTACTACCATGCAGCATCAAATGGGTTGCTTTCATGCTTGCCACTGCAGCTGACCTTGCGAGGAAAGAGTACAACGCAAAGTTATCGTCAACCTGTGTACTACGTGGATTTAACGCTCAGGGATGGCATTCATTTACAAGAGGCGATTCAAACAGCGAAGGAAATTGACCAGAAAAGTAAGTTGTGTGGTTTTAATCAGGCTGCTTTAGATCAAATGGCACGGCAGGGTTATGGTAATGCACGATTTGAGGTGAATGCTGAGGAGGGACTAGATTTGGTTGAAGAGTTTTATAATGATAAGGGTTTTGAGTCTGAATCGGTACAAACTGAAATCAAAAATAAATCTAAATCAGAGCTTAAGTCCCATCAGGGAGAGGGTGTTGTACAAGAGATTCAGAAAAGCTTGAAGCAGAATGTAAGGATTGTAAATTAAAAAATTTAAAGAGAACAGCGAGTTCTCTTTAATTTATTTTTTTTGTATTAAAAAACAAATAAGATGATTGAATCTAATACCAAGCGATACCAAGCAAAAACTTTTAAAGTATGTTTTTCTACAAATTTAACCATGGCTTTTACCACAAGCAAAGCTGCGATGAATGCGGTTACAAAGCCTACGGAAATATTCAATAAATTTTCTGAAGTTAAAACATCAACGTTGCGAAATATGTCTAAGTAACGGCACCAATAATGGTTGCACCAGACCGTGAAGTCCCCGGAATCATCGCAAGACATTGAACCAAACCAATAACAATGGCCTGTTTGAATCCAATATTGGTTGCCTCAATGGTTTGGACTTTAAAATTTTTAGCTTCTACAGCAAAAATTAACAGTGCACCAATAATCAGTGCAGATGCCACAACCGAAGGACTGAATAAAACTTGTTTAATAAAATCAACAGCTATAACTCCGATCACTACTGCAGGAATAAATGAAATGAAGACATTTATCGCAAAACGTCTCGCATGGTAATCACCTGATATAAAACCATGTAGTAGATTAATAATTTTTTTACGGTAGAGCCAACAAACGGCTAAGATTGCGCCCAGTTGAATGACAACTTCAAAGACACGGCCTGAGTCTGAATGAAAATCAATTAAATGGCCAAATAAAATTAAATGACCAGTACTGGAAATGGGTAAAAACTCCGTTAAACCTTCTATAAAACCTAAAAATAAGGCTTTAAGTACTGAAATTATATCCATAAATAAAGTGAGTCACAGAATAATAATAGCCATCACTTTTAAGATATTTTTCTGCATTTATAA
>NZ_DKIK01000076.1:0-50408 GCF_002454215.1 Acinetobacter sp. UBA6720 | reverse complement strand
GGCTGTTAGGGATGACGACTTTTATGAATATTGAAGCCGAGCACCGCCGTGTTGAAATTGGTTCAACATGGTATAGCCAGTCCGCGCAGCGCAGTTATGTCAATACGGAGTGTAAAAATCTGCTACTTTCGCATGCATTTGATACTTTGAATTGTATTGCGGTTGAGTTCCGTACATCCTATTTTAATTTTAAAAGTCGGGCTGCGATTGAGCGTTTGGGGGCAAAATTAGATGGGGTGCTTAGAAGTCATCAAATTGTACAAAACGATATTTTAAGAGATACATATGTGTACAGTATCTTGAAAAGTGAATGGCCAGCGGTGCGGCAGCATTTGAGAGCGCTCTTGAATCAGTAATAACGTTTTGTTTAGTTGACGCGTTTCATGAGAGAAAAATAATACATAAAAAAGCGGCATTATTTTTATATGAAAATAATGCCGTAGATGTGCAACTATATGATCAATGATATTTGACCTATATTTACCAGTCGTATTTCAAACCCACTCTAAAGTTGGTTGGCGCACCATAATAGCTGTTGGTGGTCGATAGATGATATTTCTCATTAAACAGATTATTTAAATTGAAATTCACTAAAAGATTTTCATTGATTTTATAACGTGCCATCAAGTCAACCAATGCGTAGCTATCTTGTGTGAATCGAGTCTTAGTTGGCACATTATCTTGATAAATTTCACTTTGCCAGCGTAGTCCGCCACCGATTGTTAAAGCTTCGTCGAGATAAGGCAGGGTATAAGTGGTAAATAATTTAGCGGTATTGTTTGGGATATTGGTATTTAAATTATTACCATCTTTGTCCTGAGAGATATTTCGTGAAAAGCTTGCAGAAACTTGCCATGTATCTGTTAGTTTCCCAGTAGCTTCTAACTCAAAACCGCGACTTTTTGTACCAGATTCTGTACGGTATGCTTGAGAGCCGTCTGGTGCAGTTTCCCCCTCTATTGCAATGCTTTTATTGTCTTCTTGGGTTTGATAAATGGCAGCACCGACGTTTAGTTGGTTATCAAAGAATTCACCTTTAATCCCCAGCTCTGTACTATTTCCGACCAGTGGATCGATATAGCTACCTGTGGTGGTTTGCTTGTCTTGTGGTAAGAAAATATTGGTATAACTTGCATAACCTGTCCATTGCTCTGTTAAGTCATAAGTAATGCCCACATAAGGAATGAATTTATTTTTTTCTTCACGTATTGAGGTAACCAGTTTCTGATCAGAGTTGGTGTAGTCTTTATCTACGCGTTGCCAATTTTCTAAACGTGTTCCTAAAATCACAGCCAATGGATCTGCCAATTTTAAACGTATTGCACCAAATACTGACTGGCTTTTTTCATCATTGCTGTACCATCCTCCAATCGGCATTTCAGGGCGTGTAGGCGTATTTCCGTCCCATTCGAAAATATTATCTAAAGTACTTACACTCCAACCCGAATAGGTTGGACGTTTATTTTTACTTCTGGCATAGGTTGTACCTAAAACCACATCATGGGTTTGGTTGAGTAAGTCAAATGAACCATTTAAGGTTAAGTTAAATAAGTCCTGAGTTGGTTCATAGTCCCAATGAGATCCATAAAGTACAGCACCAGCCCCTGTTTCTTTATTAATTCCTGAGCGTGAGTACCCATAACCGACAATTTCATCAGATGCTGTGATCGTACGAGATATGACACCTTTGAGTTTCCAGCGTTCGTTAAACTGGTGTTCAATATCTGCAAAATAAGCTGTTGTTGTTCGATCGGACTCACTCCAACTTGCAGCATTTGAGTCTGAACGTGACCAATCAATTAAGGTGCCATCGGTATAAAATGAAGGTAAACCACCACGGGCAATACCTGAGATATCCATTTTTTGATAACTGAGGCCTAAACTGGCTTTAGTTTTTTCTGTAAGGTCTGCCTCAACAACACCATAGGCAATTTTACGTTCTTCACTATAGCGGTCGATATAAGAGTCGCCTGTTTGATAGGCTAAAACGGTACGTCCGCGAATCGTTCCTGTTTGGTTTAATGGAGATGAGACATCGACATCGGTACGATAAGTGTCCCATGAACCTGCGCTCGCACTGACCGAGGCTTTAAAGTCTTGTAAAGGTTTCTTACGTACCATATTAATACTGGCACTGGCAGAGCCTGCACCCGTCATTAAGCCATTGGCACCACGTACGACTTCAACTCGGTCAAATAAAGCGGTGTCCTGACTTTGGAAGATACTGCTATATGAACTCATCAGCTTTACGCCATCGAGCAAATAGTTATCAACCGTTTGACCACGTGCATAAATAGGCGATAAGTCACTACCAATGTTGCCGCTTTGGTTAATGGTTAAACCTGCGGCCTGTGAAACAACATCGGTCAGTTGCGTGAGGTTTTGATCTTCCATTTGTTGGCGGGTAATGACACTCACTAATTGTGGCGTTTCTTTGAGTGAAAGTGCCAAACCTGTCGAAGCTGTGGTGGCTTTGGCTGTATAAGAACCCGAGCCTTCAGTCGTTAAGTTATTGCCTGAGTTTGCTGTTAAAGAAATAGTCGCGAGCTGAGCCGTTCCATCTGCACTCATTACTTGACTACTATTTGCACCTGAAGCATTTTTGGCTTGGCTATGAATGGCTTCGAGTTGAACTTCTCTTGTTTGAGTTTGAACTCGTTGTTTTGCTTGAACACTATAGCCGCCATTGTTGACTTTGACTGCAAGCAAGGCATGGGGCTGCAATAACGCAGCCAATGCTTGATCGACAGCATAATTACCTTTTAGCGCCTTCGCTTGCAAATTTGAAAGAGCCTTTGAGTCATAGCTGATGGTTGTCCCTGTTTGGATTGCGAGTTGTTTGAGTGCTTCATCTAAAGGGAGTTGAGTAATGTTCACAGGATACGTTGTGGTAGCATAAACAGCAGTGGTAGCAAAGCTTCCTGCCATCAGTGGCATGCCCCATAAAACAGCGCGAATAGCCATCGCTAATCTACTTTTTGCCTGATAATCCTTCATGCGGTGTTCTCGACTGGGAGTGTATTTCTGTATAAGTCGAGTCAGCTCAAAAAAAGGGTCATATTTTTATCTTTTTTTTATTTTTAATAGATATGAACTGTAATAATCCAGCTCAAGCTGATGAGTATAGGCCAAGTTCTCTAGACTTTGCTTTGGGCTTTTTAATGAAAACACCCCTGAAACACGAATTTTTTCTAACTCAGGATCAATAAAATAAGTTCCATTTTGATAACGATACAATTCATCCAATACTTTTTTAAGTGGCCATTGTTCTACAACCAGTAAATGTTGTGTCCAATAGGGTTGGTCATTTTGAAGCGGGTAGATGACTGAAATTGTATCGGCATCAAAACTGGTACGTTGGCCTTGTTGTAAAAGTTTGCGTGTATCTGTTTTGGCAGGATATAAGGCTACCGCATGTTCATAAACTTTGACTTTAGTGCGATATTCGTCTTCTTGGCGAACTGTAAACTGTGTACCTAAGGCTTCAATCTTTCCATCTTTGGTCGTGACTATAAATGGGCGATGCTTCGGATCTTTTGCCGTCTGAATATAAATCTCACCTTCAACCAATTCAACTTGTCTGGTTTGTTTTGAAAAGTCGATATTGACATAACTATTACTGGCTAAAATCAATTCTGTGCCATCCGCTAAAGGCACAGTTTTAATTTCACCCACTTGGCTATGGTAATCAGCTTGTAGCTTTGCCCAAGGGATACAATAAAGACTTAAGCCAATAATGCAGAACCCTGATAATCCAAACAGCATATTGTGCTTTAAAGAGGTGCTAAATGTATGTTTAGACTTAACTAAGGTATCTGGTTGGAAAGAATTGGGTAAATCAGACAATCCTTGTGTAAAACGTTCAATCTGTGAAATAGCCAAAGCATGTTCTTTATTTTTTGACTTCCACTGCTCAAATTGCTCTCGTTGTTCCTCGGTTACCTCTCCAGAATGAATCAGTACTAGCCAATCGGCTGCTTCATCTAGGATATGATTAGGTAAAGAAGAGTGCTGTGGCATAAGTGTTATAATAAGATGAATTAATCAACAGGATTATAAAGACTTATACAAGCTAAAAAAGCCTGTTTCATATCTCTTTTTACCGTTGCTTCAGAAATATTCAATTTCTCACTAATCACCCGATAGGTGAGACCATCTAACTGGGACATTAGAAAGACCTGTGCTGTACGCGTCGGTAGCTTCTCAAGCATGCGATGTACTTGATAAAGCGTTTCTCGAATGCACACCTCATGCTCTGCCGAAGGGTAGTAGTTTTCAGGTAACTGAGTCAAAGCATCTAAATACAACCTTTCAACATGTTGATGTCGCCAGTGATCAATAATCACATGTTTTGCAATACCCATGAGCCATGCTTGAGGCTCTTTAATTTTTTCAAAACAGTATTCACTTTTAAGTGCACGATAAAACACCTCCTGACTCAGGTCTTCAGACTGATGATGATGTTGCAATTTATGTTTAAACCATGACAACAGCGTGGTTTGGTGTGTGCTGTATATCTGGCTAAACCACATTTTTTTTTGGACATTTAAGTTCATATTTTCAACTCATGACCCTAGAAAAATATCCTGAATCTCAGCAGTAAAAGTGGAATAAGTAAATGAATGGTTGAATATTAATGATAATCATTATTAAATGCAATTACAAAACGCAACATTTGCTGTGAGCTTTTTTAGGTTTTCATCCGTCTTATAAATAGATATGCGTGATTTGTAATAAGAAGTGTCAATTTTTTAAATACTTAATTTGATCAAATTTTAAAAAATTGTATGGGTCTTATCGTTTTGAACAGTACGTGTTGGGCGAGAATTTTTTGTAATGAATAGGAAATGTAATGAGTGAGCCATTGAACAATAACGACCCAGCAAAGCATTTTCTTCATCGTCGAACATATTATATTGGCTTGATTATTGTCATTTTGTTGTTAGGCATGGGAGGGCTGTATTGGAAAAATACTATGTCGCAGCCTAGCGAAGAATATAGTCAATGGGATAAACCTGTGCCTGTACGTATCGTGTCTGTACAGCGACAAGACTTGCAGGTGGAAATTAAAGCCATCGGTACAGTTGTTCCGACCCATACAGTGAATGTGCAAACTCAGGTTTCTGGTGTTCTCAAGCAGATTTATTTTAAAGAAGGTCAGACGGTTCAAAAAGGACAACTTCTTGCTCAAGTTGACCCTGCACCATTTCAAGTGGCTTTGGCACAGGCAGAAGGCACACAACAGCAAAACTTAGCGCAACTCCGAAATGCAGGAACGGAGTTAGCACGTTATCAACTGCTTTTTAAGCAAGACTCAATTGCTAAACAACAAGTAGAGCAACAGCAAGCTTTAGTCAATCAGTTGAAAGGGCAAATACAGGCCAATCAAGCTGAGGTTGATGCAGCCAAATTACAATTGTCTTATACCAAAATTTATTCGCCGATTAATGGTCGAGTTGGTTTTCAGCAGAAAGATGCAGGTAATTTAATACAGGCCAATGACACGACAGGTTTGGTCAGCATCACTCAAGTTCATCCTATTTATGTACAGTTTTCAGTGGCTGAACATGATTTGGCTCATTTGCGTAACAACATGAAACAGGGACATCAAGTCCCAGTCAAGGCATGGGATAAAGCAGAACAAAAGCAGCTTGCGGTTGGTCATGTACAGGCGTTGGATAACCAGATTGATGCCAATACAGGCACATTAAAGATTAAAGCCATTTTTGATAATCGTGATGATGTCTTATTTCCCAATCAGTTTGTCAATGTTCGTTTAAATGCACACACTATTCGAAATGCTGTCAGCATTCCAAGTGACGCCGTGCAACATGGGGCCAAAGGGACTTATGTGTATATCGTTAATCCGAAGAAAAAAGCAGAAATTCGTATGCTCACTTTGGGTTTAAGTTCTAACGGTCAGATTCAAGTTTTAACAGGCTTAAACGGAACGGAGCAGGTGGTTTTAGAAGGGATTGATCGTCTTGCAGAAGGCAAAGAAGTTCAAATTGTCTCGGATCAACCTCAAGCGATGGCCACATCAAAACCTGCTGTTGGATAAGACATGAATATTTCAAAGTTCTTTATTGTCCGTCCAGTCGCAACCACGTTGTTGATGTTGGCATTGCTGTTTAGTGGACTATTGGTTTGGCGACTTTTACCCGTATCAGCCCTACCACAGGTCGACTATCCCATTATTCAGGTCTATACCTTTCAGCCTGGGGCAAACCCTGACACGGTACAACGGACTATCACCGCACCGCTTGAACGGGAAATGGGCAAAATTGCGGGCTTAAAACAAATGTCTTCGCAGAGTTCTGTCGGGGCATCTGTCATTACCTTACAGTTTGAGTTAAGTGCTGAATTGGGTGTAGTGGAGCAAGAAGTACAATCTGCACTAAGCACTGCTAGCAGTAAATTGCCAAGTGATTTGCCAACACCACCCGTATATCGAAAGGTCAATCCGGCCGATGTGCCGGTCATTACCTTAGCAATTAGTTCAGAAACTTTACCCCTCACCACGGTTTATGACATGGTGGATACTCGGGTGGCACAAAAGCTATCTCAACTGACGGGTGTGGGGATGGTGAGCCTTGCTGGTGGGCAACGACCAGCAATACGGGTGCAAATGAATCCTGCTGCACTTGCCGCTTATAAAATAAGTGCCGAAGATGTCCGCACGGCAATCAATGCCGCCAATGCCAGTCAACCCAAAGGCAGTTTTGATGGGCCATATCGCAGTACGATGCTGGATGCCAATGATCAAATTCGTTCAATTGGAGACTATGAAAGCCTTATTTTACGCTGGAATAATGGTGCCCCAATTCGATTAAAAGATGTGGCACAGGTGATTGAAGGCAGTGAAGACCGCTATATGGCGGCATGGGCAGACAGTCAAGCTGCCATTTTGGTGAATGTACAGCGTCAACCGAATGCCAACGTGATTCAAGTGGCCGATCAGATTAAGCAATTGTTGCCTGAGCTGCAAAAGAACCTGCCCGAAAACGTCAAAATTCGAGTACTGACCGACCGTACAGAGAGTATTCGTAGTTCAATCCACGATGTGCAAAAGGAATTAGTCTTTGCGGTTTGTTTAGTCGTAATGGTAACTTTTCTCTTTTTGAGAAATTTATCTGCCACCATTATTCCGAGTATTGCCGTTCCACTTTCAATCATTGGTACGTTTGTACTGATGTATTTTTTAGGTTTTTCAGTCAATAACCTGACTTTAATGGCGCTGACCATTGCCACAGGCTTTGTGGTGGATGATGCGATTGTGATGTTGGAAAATATTGCACGACATCGTGAAGCGGGTGAAAGCCTGATGCAAGCGGCATTCAAAGGGTCGAAGGAAATTGGTTTTACGCTCATTTCTTTAACCATTTCATTGATTGCAGTTCTCATTCCACTGTTGTTTATGGGGGATGTCGTCGGACGTTTGTTCCATGAGTTTGCAGTGACTTTGGCGGCTGCAATTGCGATTTCTCTAGTGGTCTCTTTAACCTTAACGCCGATGATGTGTGCTTATTTGCTCAAAGGCAAAGCTTCACTAAAAGAAGCAGAGCATCAAACTTCAGCGAATAGATGGAGTTTGGATGGCATCATTCAGCAGTATGGAAAAGCTTTACAATGGGTATTTCGGCATCAAACCCTGACACTGACAGTTATGCTCAGTACAGTGTTATTCGCAGGGTTCTTGTATTGGATGATTCCGAAAGGCTTTTTCCCTGTGCAGGACAGTGGCGTTATCCAAGTAGTGACCGAAGCCCCAGACGATATTTCATTTCAAGCCATGAGTGAGCGCCAGCAAGCACTAGCGGCTAAAATTTTAAAAGATCCCGCTGTTGAAAGCCTGTCTTCATTTATTGGTATTGATGCCAATAACCCGAAACTCAGTAATGGCCGAATTCTTATTAACTTAAAGTCCCATGCAGAACGAGCGGGTGCAGATCAAGTGATGGCACGTCTGCGTGAAGAGTTGGTTCATGTTCAGGGTATTCAAGCTTGGATGCAACCTGTGCAGGAGTTAAGTATTGAAGATAAAATTAGTCGAACTCAATATCAGCTTAGTTTGACAGCAGCAAAAAACACAGATTTAGCGTTATGGACACCTGTCTTGGTAGATGCTTTACGCCAACAACCTGAGTTTGCAGAAGTGAGCAGTGAAAATGCTGGGCAAGGTTTACAGGCGTATATTGATGTCAATCGAGATGCAGCAGCGAGATTCGGCTTAACAGTAGAAGACATTAGTTTGGCTTTGCAAAATCTGTTTGCACAGCGACAAATTGCAACTTTATATACCCAGTCGAATCAGTACCGCATTGTGCTCGAGCTGGCGCCAGAATTAACTCAAGGTATACAAGCTTTAGAACAAAGCTATATCCATAATGCCAGCGGAGAGCCGATTTTACTCAGTTCTGTGGCCAGTATTGTGCAAAAACGTGTCCCAATTATTTTACAGCAGCAAGCTCAATTTCCTGCCAACGGTATCTCTTTCAACCTTGCAACAGGCGTCGCTTTGGGAGATGCCATCCAAGCCATTCAACGTGTGGAACAGCAGCTCAATTTACCTGCTGAAGTTAAGCTTCAGCTACAAGGGGCGGCTGCTGCATTTGAAAACTCGCAACAGCATACCTTTTGGTTGGTGATTGCAGCGATTGTGACCATGTATATCGTGCTTGGGATGCTGTATGAGAGTTTTATTCATCCCATCACCATTCTTTCAACCTTACCGTCTGCTACAATTGGTGCTTTACTGGCGCTGTTTATGGTAGGTCGACCACTCGATATGATTGCTTTAATCGGCATTATTTTATTGATCGGTTTGGTGAAGAAAAACGGCATCATGATGGTGGACTTTGCTTTGGCAGCGCAGCGCCAAGAGGGTCTTTCACCTCAGCAAGCGATTTATCAGGCAGCGTTGATGCGATTCCGCCCCATTTTAATGACGACATTGGCGGCATTGGTCGGTGCAATTCCACTCATGTTGGCATCTGGTTCAGGGGCTGAATTACGCCAGCCTCTGGGGATTGTCATGGTTGGTGGTTTGATTTTAAGTCAGGTGCTGACCTTATTTACCACGCCTGTGGTCTATTTGTTTTTTGACCGTTTACAGCATGCTTTTCAAAAACCAAAGCTGCCTTTAGCTGAATTTGATGAAACAAGGAGCGAGTCTTGAAACTGCTCTCTGCTTTGGTTCATCGTCCTGTTGCCAGTGTGTTATTGGGCATTGCAATTGTGTTGCTTGGTGTATTGGCGTATTTCCGCTTACCCGTGGCGTCCTTACCTCAGGCAGATATTCCGACCATTGTGGTGCGGGCCAGTTTACCTGGAGCAAGTCCTGAAAGTATGTCGGCAACCGTTGCAACACCTTTAGAACGGGCCATGATGGGTGTTTCTGGGGTAAAAGCGATTAACTCTTCCAGTAGTCAAAATGCAACGCAAGTCACTTTGCACTTTGACTTAGATACGGACATTAATGAAGCGGCGAGAGAAGTACAGGCTGCGATTAATGCTGCAATGTCGCAACTTCCATCAGGGATGCCTAGCCCACCTGAATATTTCAAGGTTAATCCCAGCCAAAGCCCAATTTTTTATTTGGCATTGAGTTCAGAGCATTTATCTGCGGGTAAATTATATGAAATTGCCAGCAATCAACTCCAGCCCAATCTTGCGCAGATAAGTGGAGTTGGTGAGGTTGAAATTGATGGCGCGTCTATGCCTGCGGTGCGGATCACCTTAAATCCGAATACACTCATTGCACAGGGTGTTTCATTGGAACAAGTACGTACCGCAATTGAAAAAAGTAATACAGTACAAGCGTTGGGCGTGATTGAAAGCGATCAACTTCGTTGGCAAGTTGCACTGTCGCATGATTTAAAGCAAGCGCAAGATTTTGCCAACTTGGTGATTCATCGTAATGCTCAAGCAATTGTGCGTTTAAAAGATGTGGCTGAGGTGCAAGATTCTGTTGAAAACCGCTATGTCAGTGGTTTTCATAATGGTCAACCAGCAGTGATTATCAAAATCAGCCGTCAACCTAATGCCAATACTGTGGCGACCATTGATCAAATCAAAGAAAAACTGCCTGAACTAAAATCACTCATACCCGCAGATGCACAATTGACTACGGTGATGGATGGTTCTGAAATCATTCGCGCAGGCTTAGCGGAAGCCCGAGATACGCTGTTGTTTTCCATGCTGTTGGTGATTATTGTCGTTGCTTTAATGTTAGGGCGTGTACAAAGCGCCCTTGTACCAAGTATTGCCATGCTGGTGACTTTGGTCGGGGCGTGTAGTTTGGTGTATTTGGCAGGCTTTTCGCTCAATAACCTCTCCATTATGGCGGTGATTGTCGCTATTGGATTGGTGGTGGATGATGCGATTGTGGTGCTGGAAAACATTGAACGTCATATTGAGGAGGGAGATTCTCCTGTACAGGCTGCCATTAAAGGGATTCAGGAGGTGGGGCTGACTTTAGTGGCCATGAATTTGGCATTGGTGGTGATTTTTATTTCAGTGCTGTTTATGGGCGGTGTGATTGAGCGGCTGTTCCGCGAGTTTTCACTGACCTTAGTTTTTATTGTAGTGTTATCGGTTTTTGTGTCCTTGGTACTAACACCAAGCTTATCTGCACGTTGTTTAAAATCGCTAGAGAGCGACCAACATCAGCCTTTATATCAATTTAGCCATCGTTGCATGCAGCAGTTCAATCATGCTTATTTAACATCTTTAAAATGGATGCTAGCACATGGCTATGTCGTGATTTTATTTTGGTTAGGTGCGATAGGTGCTTCATTCTATGTCTATCAGCACCTCCCTAAACGAGTATTGCCTGAGCAAGATACAGGACGAGTTGAGGCTTTTATTCGTGGTGATGACGGGTTTTCTTTTCAAATTATGCAACCCAAAATTGCAGCCTTTAGCCAAAGCTTGCTGAGTGATCCTGCTGTAAAAGATGTGGTTGGAACTTCAGGGGGAGCAGGTGGAACCACCAATTCCTTTTTCATGGTGAGTTTAAAACCCAAATCGGAACGTGAGGGGCAAAGTTCACATGCCATTGTCGAGCGTATGAAAAAAAATGCGCCGTGGCAGGCTGGGGCAATTTTCTCAGCACGTGTGGAACAAGAATTAGAACTGGATGATCCTTTTTCAAGTGGTAGTGGTCAAGATTATATGCTGTTACTACAGTCAGACGAGGTTGCACAGCTACGCCAATGGGTGCCAAAAGTTGCACAGGCCATGCAAAAACTGCCTGAACTTGAGGAAGTCGAAACCATGGGGGATGAAGGTGCACAGCATGTCACCCTAGATGTAGACCGTGAAGCAGCACGTCGTTTGGGCGTTGATATTGAAAGCATTTCGAGTGTATTGAATAACTCATTTTCACAGCGCCAGATTTCAACCATTTATGATCAGACCCAACAGTTTCATGTGGTCATGGAAGTAGATAAACACTTCACGGAACATCCTGAATCCTTAGCCAATGTACAAGTTCCCAATAAAGATGGACAGGCTGTGCCACTGCGTAACTTTGCGACATGGTCTTATGGAATTAGCAATGATCGGGTGTATCGACGTAATCAATATGCCGCGATGGGTATTGGTTATGTGGTGAAACAGGGCTATAGCTATGAACAGGCTGATGCCGCGATCCGATCTGTCCTCACTGAAGTGATGTTGCCAAATAATGTTTTTATGACCACAGATAAAGATGTCGAGGCAGAAAGTTTACAAGCGGGATTAAGCACCCCCTTACTGATTCTTGCGGTGATTGTGCTGATTTATATCGTGCTTGGGGTGACCTATGAAAGTGTGGTGCATCCATTAACGATTTTATCGACCATACCCGCTGTGGCTTTGGGCGCACTGTTAACCTTATGGATATTTAACTTTGAGTTCACCTTGATTGCATTGTTGGGCATGTTTTTACTCATTGGTATCGTGGTGAAAAATGCCATTTTATTGATTGATTTTACTTTATATGAACGGCGTGCAGGAAAGTCAGCATATCAAGCTGTGTTGTCTGCTGCAGCTCTACGTTTTCGCCCGATCTTAATGACCAATACTGCAGCATTATTGGGTGCGATTCCGCTGGCTTGTAGTTGGGGAGAAGGGGCAGAGTTACGTCAGCCTTTAGGTGTGGTCATTGTGGGTGGCTTAGCGCTTGGGCAGCTTTTAACTTTGTATACAACGCCTGTTTTGTATCTGCTCTTTGAAAAATGGGCTGAATCTTGTTCAAGATTTAAACGTAAATTTATGCTGCAAAGCTTAGGCAAATAGATAAAAAAATAGGAAAATAGAATGTCAGGTTTGGTTTATAAAAATGTCTTCAGCCTAAGTTGTGTATTGTTGTTGACTGCATGTAGTTCTACGGCGGTCGTACGTCCTCCTGAATATAAAACACCGATGATTCAAGTGGCTGATCAATACAAATATGCGATGCTTAATTGGACAGAAACCGCAAAGTTAAAAGGTAAGGCAGTTGCATGGTGGGACATTTATCAAGACCCTATTTTAAGTCAACTGTTGCAACAGTTAAATGCAGAAAACTTAAATTTGAAACAGGCCGAAGCACGCTATAGACAAGCAAATGCTTTACTTGAACAGCAAAAAGCCAGTCGTTCTGTCAGTCTAAGCTTAGAAGGTGCTGCCAACCGTAATGGTGCAAAGCATGTTTCTCCAAATAGCCAGTTTAGTACAGGGGTTCAGGCCAGTTGGATTCCCGATGTGTGGGGACGTGTAGCAAAAGCGATAGAGGAACAACAGGCAAATTTAGAAGCGGTGCAGGCTGACTTAGCCGCAGTCAAGTTAAATCAGCAGTTATTGGCGACTGAGGCTTATTGGAACATTCGTGTTTTGGATGCGCAGCTTGATGTATTACAGCAAACCCAAAAAAGTTACCTACGTTCGGTGCAAATTTTAAAAAATCAATATACAGCAGGGATGATTGCGCGGGCAGATGTAATACAGGCAGAAACGCAGTTGAAACAAGTGCAAATACAGCAAATCGAAACGCAGCGTGAACGCAATTTACAGGAAAATGTGCTGTCAGTCTTACAGGGTAAAAGTGTGGCTCAGTTTCAATTGGCAAAACGTCAGCAAGGTCTGAGTATTCCTGCTGTACCTGCCCAGCTACCCAGTCGTTTACTCATGCAACGTCCCGACGTGATTCGTGCAGAGCGGGAGCTTGCGAGCACACATGCGCAGTTGGGTTTAGCGCAAACGGCTTGGTTACCAGATCTTAGTATTAGTCTTAATGCGAGTTTAAATAGTCAAGTGTTGGGCCAATTGTTTCAAGCCCCTGCATACTTATGGTCTACGGGATTAGAAGCGGCTTCGGTTATTTTTGATGGTGGAAAACGTCAAGCTGAAATTGCCCAAGCGCAGGCAAGCTATGACGAAAAATTAGCAGCCTATAAGCAAGCTGTACTTACGGGCTGGAAGGAAGTCGATGATGCCTTAATGCAGACTTCAAGTTTGAAGCAACAACAACTGGAACAAGCTCAGTTACTACAACTGAGCAAAGAAAATGAACAAGTGGTGATGCGACGTTATAACGCAGGTTTAGTGAGTTATTTGGAAGTGGTCACGGCGCAGAATTTAAGGCTACAAGCTGAACAGAGCACATTAGAGTTGCAACAAATCCAATTAAAAAATACAGCGCAATTAATCACTGCATTGGGTGGAAATATTTCCTAACCCTTGATTTTTTCACATGTTTATTGACTCAAATGGCAAAGCCTTGCATCTTGGTTTTCAGATGCAAGGCTTAAACTATTTATTTGAAAGTAACGGTGAAACAGAAAGCATGTGTAATTGGATACTGATTATAATGAACAGACTGTTTATAAAAACAGTGCGCCTGATACTGCCCCAAAGAGCATGACCCACAGTGGATGAAGTTTTTTCACTAAGCTTAAACCAGTAGCGACGATAACGATTGCGATGAGTAACCAGTTCTGAGCAGATGCAGCGGCAATAATATAGGCACTAACCAAAACCAAGCCGACGGTAATGGGTTTCAATGCCTTTTCAAACATGCTACGTAGTGGGTGATCCTTAAACTGATTCCAAAATTTGAGTGCAAATACAGTCAGTACAGAAGAGGGACCAAACTTCGCCAGTGAAGTCACGAACAGTCCAGTAGGCCCAGCCACATGCCAGCCGACCAAAGGTACAATCATCATATTGGGGCCAGGAGCCGCTTGAGCCATGGCAAACATGGTGCTGAACTCTGTAGCAGTAAGCCAGCGATGCACTTCAACCACCTGATGTTGCATCTCAGGCAAAATGGCATTGCCTCCACCAAAGGCCAATATAGAAAGCTGGGTAAAAACGATGGCTAAGGTGAGTAAAATCATGCGTTTTTTCCTCTTTTTTTCAAGCTTAAGACAGCGACATTGATGCCTACTAAAATCAGTAAAGTCAGTGCCAGTGGAATTTTAATGATCAACATAAAGACGATGGTTAGCGCGATAGTAAAGATTGTGAGGTAGCTTTTGAGAATCGGTTTCAACATTTTTAAACCCATGGCAAACAGTAAACCTGCTGCCGCTGCTGCCAGCCCCTGAATCATGTGCTGAATCACGGGGATACTTTGAAATTGTGCATAGAGTTCATACAGAAAAATCACAATCACCGTCGGTGCAAAAATTAATCCGAGAACGGCACTAATCGCACCTTTAACTCCCTGAAATTCATAGCCAATCGCAACAGCCATATTGATGATGTTTCCACCAGGGAGGATTTGACAGACACCCAATAAGTGTGTGAACTCTTCCGTGTTGAGCCATTTTTGGTCTTCTACAACCATTTGGTGTGCAAGTGGCAATACACCACCAAAGCCCATGAGTCCCAGCTTCATAAAGCCTGCAAATAGTTCCCGAGAAGTCGGGTGGGTTATTTGTTCAGCAGGGAGCACTTCAGTGTTCATGTCTTTCACCTTTTGTTGAATGAGCTCAGTATGAACCTGTAGAGATATGTTGAAAAATGCTATTTTTGACGTTATATATACTGAAAAAGTATGTTTGATGGGGCAGACATGATTGATATCCATAAACTCAGAGCATTTGTTGCAGTGGTAGAAGAAAGTAATATTTCGCATGCCGCTGTTCGTTTGAATATGCAACAACCACCGTTGACACGGATTATCAAAAGCTTGGAAGAAGAACTGAATGCGCAGCTATTAAAGCGTTTGCCGCGTGGTGTTGAGGTCACAGAAGCAGGTAAGGTTTTGTACAAAGAAGCCCTTGCGATATTGGCGCATGCACAGTTAATTCCCAAACGTGTGCAGGATATTTCTTTGGGGGTCGAAGGTCAGATTAATATTGGCTTTACCAACTCGGTTGGCTTACATCCATTTTTACCAGCGTTGCTGCGTAACTTTCGGGAAACTTTTCCACGTGTTTCAATTCATTTGGAAGAAGATGGCAGTAGCTCGCTGATTGATTCCATTAGCAATGAAAAAAATGACATTGTGTTCTTACGCAAACCTGCACCTATTGGCCTCGGTTTAACCAGTTTGCATGTACTGGATGAGCCGCTCATTGTGGCTCTACCCAACAATCATCCTTTGGCTGAGCAAGCCGAACCGATTCATTTGCTGGATCTTGAACCGCATGATTTTGTGCTATACCGACGTTTAGCTGGGCAAGATCTATTCGATAATATTTTGGCCAGTTGTTATCAAGCAGGCTTTAGTCCAAAAATCGTACAAGAAGCACCACGTTTAACTTCAAGTTTAAATTTGATTGCTGCCGGAATTGGCTTATCCATCGTGCCTGAAGCCATCCGTGACTTTTGGAATAAGCAGATTGTTTATAAAGCGCTCAAGGCCAATAATCCGTGTATTGCACCCATTTATGCAGTGTATAAAGAAAATATAGATCACATCCGTTTGCAGCACATTTTAAAATTATTACAATAATCTGTTGTATATCTAGCACTTTATTCTGCCTGACAAGCGCTGACCTAAAGTGCTAAGGTAGAGTAATGATGTGATGTATCCAAGTTTTATAGATATAAGGAATGCTCGTACAGAGTAAAAATATAATATTTAGTGATATGAGGTGTTTAGCCCATGTTTTTTAATAAAGTTTCTTTTGCACTCACAACTGTGCTTTCTTCCTCTGTGTTGTTGACAAGCGGTTGTACATCCAGTCCGTCTAGTACGGTTTCAAATACACAACAACAAATGAAAAATGCCTTATTGGTCTATGGTGGCCCCATTTTAACCATGCAAGGCATGCAGCCCAGCTATGTCGATGCCATGTTAATTCAAGATGGAAAGATCCGTTATACAGGCGCATTGTCTGAGGCTGAAAAGCTTGCGCCACAGGCGAAACGTCTGAATTTGAATCACAAGACAGTCATCCCAGGCATTATTGATGCCCATAGCCATTTAAACTCTGTCGGTATGCAGCAAACCGTGGCTAATTTATATCCGCCACCAGATGGCAAGGTGGTGAGTATTGCCACATTGGTTCAAGAAATGAAGGCGTGGGCAAAGCAAAATCCACAGTTTATAAAAGCCACTTCTGGTTGGATGATTGGCAATGGTTATGATGACGCCCAGCTACAAGAGAAAGTTCATCCAACAGCCTCGGACTTAGATCAGATTTCAACGACTCAACCCGTGCTGATTTTGCATCAGTCTGGACATTTGGCTTCTGCAAATCACAAGGCACTCGAATTGTTAGGCATTAATGAAAAAAGTAGCAATCCTAGTGGTGGGGTGATTCGACGCGTGGTCGGGACAAATATTCCAAATGGTGTACTGGAAGAAAGTGTCGTGATTGAGGCAATGCTGCAAGCTTTTAAAACCGTACCACCTGAAATCATGCAACAGATGGCATTGACTGCAGTACAGACCTATATGGCAAATGGCTATACCACGGTACAAGAGGGACGAGCTGATCGTGGCACTTCAGAGCTTTGGCGTAGTTTGGCCAATCAAAACAAATTAGCGATTGATGTTGTCTCTTATCCCGATATTAGTTCTGAACAGGCATATATGCTTGAAAAAGGGGTAAGTAAAAATTATGTGAATCACTTTAGAATTGGTGGCGTGAAAATTAGCTTAGATGGTTCACCCCAAGGTAAAACAGCATGGTTAACCGAACCTTATGTGGTTCCACCCGAAGGGAAAGATAAAAACTATCGTGGTTATCCTGCATTTCCAGAACAAAAAACAGTTCAGCAAATGATTGATTTGGCTTTCGAGAAACAATGGCCTATTTTGGCACATGCCAATGGTGATGCCACGATTGATCAATACCTCAATGTGATTGCTAATGCGCAAAAGAAATATGATGCTTCAAAGCGACGTGATGTGATTATTCATGCGCAAACCATGCGTGAAGATCAACTGGATCGGGCGAAACAGCTTCACCTAATTCCCTCATTTTTTTCTTTGCATACCTACTACTGGGGGGATTGGCATGTGGCACAAACATTAGGTGAAAAGCGTGCTGAACATATTTCACCGACAGGTTCAGCTTTAAGAAAAGGCATGATTTTCACCGAGCATCATGATGCTCCTGTCATCCCACCGAAAAGCATGATGGTACTGGATGCAACGGTTAATCGCACTACGCGAACAGGAAAAGTTTTGGGTGAGGCGCAGAAAGTCAGCCCGTATATCGGACTTAAAACGATGACAGACTGGGCTGCATATCAGTATTTTGAAGAAGATATTAAAGGCACTTTAAGTACAGGGAAATACGGTGACTTTGTTATTTTAAGCGCCAATCCAATCACTATTGAACCGTCTAAAATCAAAGACATCAAAGTTCTTGCAACTTATAAGCAAGGACAGTTGGTTTATCAAAGATAAAGTTGTTTAGCGGCGGCTAAACCTGCGACTGAAAAGGTCATGAGATGTTTGACCAAAAGCGCAGGTTCAACTTTCGAAACATTTTTAAGTGGTCCAGGTAAGTTTGAATCAGCGAGAATCAGCATCATGCATGGTGCAACTGTGCTCAAAACGCAGGCTAATAATGCAGGGTGGTTTTCATCAATACCTGAGACTTGGCTAATGATCTTTTTGATTAATAGAAATTTTCTTGCGCCCTCAGTTTGCATAAAATCGTATAAATGTGTGGTGGGCGAAAAAAGTTCACGAATAAATACTTTGCTGTGCCACACATCCGTTTCAACCAATTTGCTGATCAGGGTTTCAAAAAAAACTTCTAGTTTTTCAGTTGGGGTGCGGGAGCTGTTTAATAAAGCCAACAGCTTTTCTTCATCAATATAATGCGTATGTGCTTCGGCTAATACGGCACGATATAGACCATCACGACCGTCGAAGTGATAGTTAATGGCAGCCAAATCGACTTCGGCAAGCTTCGCAATCGCTTTGCTGGTGGTTTTTGCAAAACCATTCTGAGCAATTAAACGACCTGCTGCATCCAAAATTTTCGACTTGGTTAAGTCACCATCGCTACGTCCAGCTCTAGACATTGTTTACTCTGCGTAAAAAATTATGAGAGGAGTATATCTTTTTTTACTTAATTATTGTAGTTTAAATTTAATTTAAATTTAAACTTGTATTAAAAATAAGCAAAGGTCTGGTGTGCATGAAAAAGAGTCATGTTGCGGTGCTGATTGGATTGGTCTTGCTTGGATCGGCAGTCGCATATTGGTGGTTGAATCGAGATAAGGACGATGCGCAGCACATCGTGTTGTATGGCAATGTTGATATTCGACAAGTCTCTCTTGCTTTTGAAACCGCAGGGCGTATTAAAAATATGACTGTTCAGGAAGGCGATCGTGTCAAAAAAGGCCAAGTGCTAGCGCATTTAAATACAGAATCTTTAAGTATCCAAGCCCAACAAGCGGATGCGCAATTGCAGGTTCAACAGCAAACTTTAAATGAGCAAGCCGCGGGCAATCGACCTGAAGAGATTGCCCAAGCAAAGGCACAAGTTGGATCAGCTAAAGCACAACTCGAAAATGCCGATAAACAATACCAACGTCTAGCGGTGTTAAACAATAGTTCGTTAGGCCAAGCGGTGAGTAAGCAAGAAGTTGATGCAGCTAAAAGCACTATGAAAACAGCCGAAGCAGCTTTGCGTGAAAGTGAAGCCAATTTGCAGTTGCTGTTAAAAGGGGTACGCAAAGAAGATCGCGAAGCGGCAAAAGCACAATATGACTCGACTAAAGCGAGTTTGGATTTGATCAAATATCAAATTGCACAAAGTGAATTACGCTCACCTGTGGATGGTGTTGTACGGGCACGCTTACAAGAGGTGGGCGATATGACGACATCTAGCAAATCGGTTTATACCATTGCTTTAACTGATCCAAAATGGGTACGCGTCTATGCCAGTGAGACAGAGCTTGGACAAATCAAAATGGGGTCAACGGCCACCATTCTGCGTGATTCACAACCAGATCAGCCAATCACTGGAAAAATTGGTTATATCTCGTCTGTTGCTGAATTTACCCCGAAAACCGTTCAGACCGAAGACATTCGTACCACGTTGGTCTATGAAGTTCGTATTCATGTCAATGATCCGAATGACCAGTTGAAAATGGGACAACCTGTGACGGTCAATATTGATAAATCTTCCAAAGCAAAAACAAGCGAGTAAGTCGATGTCTTCAGATTGCGTGATGATCGCTCAGGATTTAAAGCAAGTTTTCAAAGCTGAGCAAAAAGGCGCTGAAGATGTGTACGCGCTGCAAGGACTGAATATGCAAATCAAGGCAGGACAATTGGCTGCTTTGGTTGGGCCTGATGGCGCGGGGAAAACCACATTGCTTAGATTGATTGCAGGTTTGTATGAGCCTACTGCTGGAAGCTTGGAAGTTCTTGGGATTGATGTGGCCAAAGACCCTCAGTCTGTACAAGATCGTATTAGCTATATGCCTCAGAAATTTGGTTTATATGAAGATTTAAGCATTCAAGAAAATTTAGATTTATATGCCGACCTACATGGTGTACCTGCGGATGTACGTAAAGAACGCTTTGATCGCTTGCTTAAAATTACCGATTTAGCACGATTTTCAGAGCGACCTGCGGGGAAGTTATCTGGAGGGATGAAGCAAAAGTTGGGCTTGGCTTGTACTTTAGTTCGTTCACCAGAGTTATTACTCCTCGATGAACCCAGTGTTGGGGTTGACCCGCTATCACGCCGTGATTTGTGGATCATCATTGAACAGTTAGTGAAAGATGAGAACTTGAGTGTCATTATCAGCACAGTGTATATGGATGAAGCGGAACGTTGTCATGATGTGTATGTCATGTTGGAGGGTCAAGTCCTCAAACAGGGTTCACCTGAAGCACTGACAGACTATGCCAAAGGTCAAACCTGGCAAGTGAAACCGAGTCAAGGGATGAAGGCGAGGGTGTTACAAGCACATCTACTGGATAATCACAAATACATTGCAGATGCAGTGCCTAAAGGCGATGCGGTACGTTTTATTACCCGAACTGAACATCCAATTCTTCCGCCTGATCAACTGCCACAAGGTGTTGTTGCAGAAGCGAGAGCAGCAGAACTTGAAGATGCATTTATGTTGCTTTTGCATGAAGCAAAGCATGTAGAAAAAAACACCGTAGACTCAGGTGCGGCTGAGAATAACGAACTGGCGATAACAGGATTAAACACAGATCAAAGCTATGCCCAAAGCAATGAGCAGAGCATTAATGCGAATATCGTTCAGACCAAGCCGATCAATGCTGAAAAAGTCCCGAATACGAAAGTGCGTTTAGACAGCAACGCAGATTTAGATAGTAACGCAGAAGCACCTGTCATTGTGGTTCAGGATCTCGTGCGTACATTTGGTGATTTTACCGCCGTGGCCAGTACCTCGTTTGATGTATCACGTGGCGAAATTTTTGGATTGCTCGGGCCAAATGGTGCAGGCAAAACCACGACGTTTCGTATGCTGTGTGGTCTGCTTCCTGCCAGTAGTGGTGTACTCGAAGTAGCGGGGATGAATCTGCGTACAGCACGTGCACAAGCGAGAGCCAAAATTGGTTATGTATCTCAGAAATTCGCCCTATATGGCAACTTAAGTGTTTTGGATAACTTAAAGTTTTTTGGCGGTGCGTATGGATTATCAGGCAAACATCTAAAGCAACAAGTTGATCAGGCATTACATCAGTTTGAACTCAAGCCACATGCTAAAAGTGGTGATTTACCCAATGGCTTTAAGCAGCGTTTGTCGATGGCAGCAGCACTGTTACATCAGCCTGAAATTGTGTTTTTAGATGAACCGACCAGTGGTATCGACCCATTGGCACGACGTGCGTTCTGGTACACCATTGGTGAGCTCGCCAATCAAGGCATTACTATTATTATCACCACACATTTTATGGAAGAAGCAGAATATTGCGATCGTATCGCGATTCAGGATGCAGGGAAAATGTTGGCACTTGGTACACCCAAAGACATCCGAAGTATGGTGCATGGTGAAGGTGTCAATGATATGAACAGTGCTTTTATTGCCATTGTGGAGCAATCTCGTGCGAGTCAGCAAGTAAAAGAGGCGAGCGTATGAGACGAGATCAAATGAGGAGAGCCGTATGAGTCATCGCTCAGCATTTTGGACAAGGCTCATTGCACTGACACGCAAGGAGACGAAGCAGTTATTGCGTGATAAAAGTAGCATGGCGATCGGTTTTATTTTACCCATTATTTTGATATTGCTTTTTGGATACGGCCTGTCTTTTGACTTGACCAATGGTCGTGTCGGTGTGGTCGATCAAAATCCGACACCACAAAGTAGCCAAGTCCTCAGTGGTTTAAACGGCTCGAAATATATCACAGTGATCCATTATCCAAGTTTTGCACAAGCGCAAGCGGCAATGGGGAATGATGATATTGATGCCATTCTCAATATGCCCAGTGATTTTGCAGCGCAATATGCCAATGGTTCTGCCACGGTGCAGATTATCAATAATGGTCGTTCCACCAGTATAGCGTCTTCACTACAGGGCTATATTGCCAGTGCCTTAAATACGGTGAGTTCAATACAAGCTGACCGTACCAACAGCAGTTCAACTGCAGGTGTAATCAGTGTAGATCAGCGCATGTGGTTCAATGAGTCGGGCAATAGTACCTGGTTTTTAGTGCCTGGTTTGATTGTGTTGATTTTGACTTTGGTCGGTGCATTTTTAACGGGGTTACTGATTGCACGTGAGCGAGAACGTGGCACTTTAGAAGCAATGTTTGTAACGCCCATTCGCCCTTTGGAAATTGTTTTATCTAAGTTAGCCCCTTATATCGTGATTGGTATGGTCGATATTGTGGTCTGTCTGTTGGCGGCACATTATTTATTTGAAGTTCCTATTCGCGCATCACTTTTATCGGTGATCAGTGCATCATTTTTATATTTAATGGTGTCTTTATTATTAGGGTTAATGATTTCAGGGGTATCGCAAAGTCAGTTCCAAGCCAGTCAAATGGCACTTTTAGCGAGTTTCATGCCTGCCATGATGCTGTCAGGTTTTGTGTTTGATACACGAAATCTGCCTTTAGTGGTGCAGATTATTAGCAATGTATTGCCTGCAACACATTATATGACATTGGTCAAAACCTTATTTTTAGGTGGAGATGACTGGTCTTTATGGCTCAAAGAATGTGGCATTTTGTTGATTTATATTGTCGTGCTCACTGTGATTACAGCGCGTACATTGAAAAAGCGTCTGAGGTAAGAACATCATGCAACAATTCATGGCGACATTTCAGCGCTGGTTTCATTATCTTGTGGTGCTAACCAAAAAAGAATTTTTGACTATTTTGGTTGATCCTGCTAATCGGATAACATTGATTATTCCTATATTTCTGCAAGCTCTGCTCTTTGGTTATGCTGCCAGTTATGATGTCAATCATGTGGATTATGCTGTGCTGAACCAAAGTCATAGTCAGGCTTCGCAGCAAATACTATCGCATTTGGATGGTTCGGGTGTATTTAAACGCACAGCAGATTTGCAGAATACCGCCCAGATTCAACAGGTCATTAATGACCGTTCAGCACTTGCAGTGATTACGATTCCCGCAGATTTTGAGGATAAACTCAATAATAATGAATCTTCGGCAATCCAAGTGGTCTTGGATGGTAGGAACTCGTCTACGGCAGGCATGGCGGGCTCTTATATCAGCAGTATAGTGACTCAGGTCAATCAAGAGCGGTTGGGTTCAACGTCTGCAGTTACCGTTCAGTCACGCACATGGTATAACCCAAATTTAGAGTCCAGATGGGGCATGATGCCATCTTTGATTGCAACATTAAGTATGATGCAGACGCTTTTACTTTCCGCTTTATCTGTGGCGCGAGAGCGGGAGCAGGGAACGTTCGATCAGCTCTTGGTGACGCCTTACACACCGACGCAGATTATGATTGGTAAGGCAATTCCACCCATACTGATTGGTGTGATTCAGTCTTCGATTATTTTAGCGATCATCCTGTTTTGGTTTCAGATCCCGATGAATGGCTCATTATTGCTGATTTATTTTGGATTGTTTGCTTTTAATATTGCAGTCGTTGGTGTTGGGTTGTCTATTTCGGCGATTGCGCTGAATATGCAACAAGCCATGCTGTATACTTTTTTTCTGATTATGCCTTTGACGCTTTTATCAGGTCTATTAACGCCAGTTCAAAATATGCCAAATGTGTTGAATTGGCTGACTTATGCCAATCCGCTTCGTTTCGGTATTGACTTGGTACAACGGGTGTATTTAGAAGGTGCAAGCTTTAGTCAGGTGAAATGGGACTTTTTGCCGATGCTGATTTTGGCGTTGATCACCTTGCCTTTGGCTGCATGGTTATTTAAAAATCGTTTGTCATAGCGGAAATATGGGTGATACATATTTTATGTGATACGAGGAAGTACATGTGTTTGTCGTTAAATAACGCATTCAATCTTGCCTAAGCATCAAAAAAAACGATTTTTGCATTGTATTTCTAGCTTAAGCTTTTTATTATTGCCCGCTTGTTTTCGCGATCAGCTTGGAATGGAACCTTGAGTAATTTTCTAACCGAACACCTGATTCATCGAGATGAAGACTTCATGGTCATCCATAAGCCTGCAGGTATACTCACCGTTCCAGGGAAGACAGAAGACTTACAAGATTGCATGATCAATCGTTTAGTCAGACTTGAACCTAAAACTCTACTGATCCACCGTCTTGACCGTGATACTTCTGGTATCTTGGTTTTTGCTCTCAGTCGTTGGGGACAAAAATCCATTTCTCGTCAGTTTCAAGAACGTCAAACCGATAAAACCTATCAAGCGATTGTGGCTGGTTATTTAGAGGGTCAGGGTATTGTTGATGTACCTGTTATTTATGATCCTGCACGTCCACCGTTACATATTGCAGAGCCCAGTCATAACAAGCCTGCTGTGACGGAGTGGAAGGCCTTAGAGCATTTTGAAATACAGGGCCAGTCCGTGACCCGCGTAGCACTCACCCCAATTACAGGACGCTCACATCAACTTCGTGTGCACATGCAGTTTTTAGGTCATCCTATCGTTGGGGATACGCTTTATGCTTCTCCTGAGCAGCAAGCTCTCATGCCAAGATTGTGTTTACATGCAGAGCGTCTGAGCTTTCATCATCCTCAAACGGATGAACGTGTCGAATTTATTTGTCCAGTACCGTTTTAAGTCATTGGAATCATCAAATTTGCTCACTTTTTTAGTGAGCTTTATGTCAAAATATATTGCTTAAAGGTGTATAATTTTGCTCAAATATCAAACAGTGTTTGAGCATTAAATTTGCAGTCCTATACTTGTAGATAAAGGTGGAAAAATTGCAGCAGTTTGCTATTGGTCAACGTTGGTTATCAGATACTGAAACGGAACTAGGTCTAGGAGTTCTTATTGATGTAGATGAGCGATCTGTCAGCATCTTATTCCCTAAAAGTGATGAAACGCGTGTTTATGCACGAAATAATGCACCTTTATCCCGTATCATCTTCAACGTGAACGATGAGCTGCAAGATCAAGAAGGGACGAAGTGGATCGTTGAGTCTCAAGAAGACCGTCACGGCGTTGTGCGTTATAACGTTGTACGTCGTTTAGAAGATGGCACTGAAGAGCGTAAATCGCTGAATGAAACTCGCATTGGCGCTCAAATTCAGTTGTCTAAACCGCTTGATCGCTTATTGGCAAGTCAAATTGACTATAAAGAATGGTACGACTTACGTATTGAAGCGATGTTGATGCAAGCCAATATGAAGTCGAGTCCTTTACGTGGCATGGTTGGTTCACGTGTCGGCCTGATTCCACACCAGTTATATATTGCACACGAAGTGGGTCAGCGTTTTGCTCCCCGTGTTCTTTTAGCCGATGAAGTTGGCTTAGGGAAAACCATTGAAGCTGGGTTGATCATCCATCAACAGCTTAAAACGGGCCGTTCAGAACGCATCCTAATTTTGGTACCCGATTCACTGCAGTATCAGTGGATGATTGAAATGCGCCGCCGTTTCAATTTGAACTTCTCGTTATTTGATTTAACCCGTACAGCTTCAATCAAAGAGCATGACCCTGATCTCAATCCATTTTTAACAGAACAATGCATCATTGCCTCAATTGATTTAATGATTGACCATGATGACTTACGTGAACAAGCCCTAGAAGCTGGTTTTGATCTGTTGGTGGTCGATGAGGCACATCACTTGATGTGGAATGAGGAAGACGGTGGCAATGACCGTTATGACTTGATCGAAGAGTTAGCAGAAAAAACACCGGGTGTTTTACTGTTAACGGCAACTCCAGAACAGCTGGGTGTGGAAAGTCACTTTGCGCGTTTACGTTTACTTGATCCGCAGCGTTTTAGCTCTTTAGATCGCTTCTTGGATGAAGAAACCCAGTATCAGCAAACTGCAAAAATTGCTGAAGTGCTCATGTCAGATATGTCACTTGAAGAAGGGCATTTGACAGCGCTTGAAAGTTTGTTGGGGCACCGCATTGAAGATGCACCTGAACAACGCTTCCGTGCCATTCATGAGCTTTTAGACCGTCATGGTACAGGGCGTATTTTGTTCCGCAACACCCGTGAAGCTATTCAAGGCTTCCCTGGTCGTGACTGTCAGCCTGCACCTTTGCCTGCCCCAGAAAACTGGTCTAAAGACGGTAAATTACGTGAACAAATGTGGCCAGAAGAAGCACAACTTGATGGTGCTTGGATGGAAGCTGACCCACGTGTCATGTGGCTCATGGAAAAACTACGTACAGACTTAAAACACAAAAAAGTGTTGCTGATTGCACGTAGTGGTCCAGTTGTTGAAGCACTTGAAAATGTACTCCGCTTACATGCAGGTATTCGTACCGCGATGTTCCATGAAGGCATGAGTTTACTTGAGCGTGACCAAGCCTCGGCTTACTTTGCCGAAGAGTCTTATGGTGCACAAATTTTACTGTGCTCTGAAATTGGTTCTGAAGGTCGTAACTTCCAGTTTGCATCAGATCTGATTTTATTTGATTTGCCTGCAAACCCAGATGTACTTGAACAACGTATTGGTCGTTTGGATCGTATTGGTCAAGAAAACCGCATTCAAATTCATGTGCCATATCTAATTGGCACAGCGCAAGAACGCATGTTCCGTTGGTATAACGAAGCATTAAATATTTTCAGTAATATCTCTCCAACTGCGCAAACTTTACAAGAAAACTTTATTGTTGAATTGAAAGATTGCTTACTGGCAGATAAAGGTCAGCAGTTTGATGACTTACTCGAAGCGGTCAGCGTACAACGCGAAGCATTAGAGGCTGAGTTACAATCAGGTCGTGACCGTTTGCTTGAATACAACTCATGCCGCCCAATTGTGGCGCAAGAAATCGTGCAAGCGCTTGAAGAATATGATGACAATACCACTTTGCCAATGTTTATGAAGCGCTTTATGGCGTCGACAAATATTGATTTTGACGAGCAAAGCAATGGTACAGTCATCATTAAACCAACCGATCAAATGCAAGTTCAAGGTTTAACCTTGGACGAAGAAGGTATGACAGCGACTTTCTATCGTGATCAGGCTCAGGTACGTGAAGATGCTCAGTATTTAACCCTTGAGCATCCATTTACTGAAAGTGTGATGGAAATGATCAACACTCAAGGTTTTGGTAGTACTAACGTTGCAGTGTTGAAGTCAGCTGCTTTACCGCAAGGTTCGGTGCTGTTAGAAGTTTGGTTTAAGGTCGATGTGGTGGCACCGAAAGCATTGAATTTACCTTCAAGCTTACCGCAACAATTGGTTCGTGTCTTGCTTAGTGAAAAAGGTCAAGACCTGTCGCAGAAAATTGCGCCTGAAATTTTAAAACCGTATTTGCATCATTTGGATGGCAATAGCTGTCGTCAAGTGGTGAAAGCACGCCGTGAAGTGATTGAACAGCGTTATGTGCAAGCATTAGAGCTTGCACGTTCGGCTTTACCGAATTTTGTGCAACAAGCGAAAGAAGTCTACGGTAGTAAGTGGCAATACGAAATTGACCGTCTGACTTACTTAAAGCAGTTTAATCCGAGTATTCGTGAAGATGAGATCTTGCGTCTACAAAAACTGCAAAAAGAAGGTCTTGGTTTACTCGATGGCCTATCGGTCACACCAGAAGCCATTCAAGTGATGGTTGTGGTTAAACCATAATCGCAATTGCTGTATGAAAAGCACCTTCGGGTGCTTTTTTAATGAACTTCAAAAAGGGATGTCTACGTTGTATTTGAAAAGTAATCTATTGAAATTTTAAGCGCTTGCTTATGCTAGAATTTTCAGCATTAAAACTCTAACTTATAGAATAATAAATTATGCCTAAAGCTTTAATAACAATGGGTTCAAAAACAACACATGGTGGTGTAGTCATTGAGTGTGAAAACAGTTTTGTAATTAATGGTATCGCTGTGCACTTAAATGGAATGAAACACTTTTGTCCGAAGTGCCGAATGGTGGTTTCTGCGATTGCAACAGACCAGAGCACAACAGTCTTGGGGCGTGCTGTGGTGATTGCAGGAGACAAAACTAACTGTGGCGCTACTTTTCTAGGTAATCAGAACTTAACAGTTTCAGCCAAGTGATGTCATTTAGAATGCTTCTATTGCTAGTCATGAAACTGGCATAAATGCTCAAATGTTGGGACGTATGTTTCATGTCTTGCCATTCCGTTCATTTTCAAAAATGACTATGGTAAACACGGTATGAAAAAATAGATTTAAAGAGATATGAGCAAACCTGCCTTACACTTTACCCATGCAAATGGTATTCCATCTGCTAGTTATCAAAAGTTATTCCGTTTTTTAAGCAACGATTTTAATGTTAAAGCCATTCCGATGATTGGTCTAGATCCGCACTATCCTGTGGAATATCGTTGGGAAGCGTTGGTGGATCAAGTCATTTTAGATATAGAACAGCAGTTCCCCCAGCAACAAGTGATTGGTTTAGGGCATTCTTTTGGTTCCTTACTCACTTTGATGGCGGCCTATAAAAAACCACAGCTGTTTTCGCAAGTGATTATCATGGACCCACCATTTGTGATCGGGCCTAAAGCATTTTTATTTGAAGTTTTGCAAAAACTGGGTTCAAAGTCGGTTGATAAATTGACCCCAGCGGCAGTCACCGTTAAGCGTCGAGATCATTGGGAAAGCCTTGAACAAGCCAGTCAAACACTAAGACCTAATCGTATTTTTAAGGACTTTGATGAACAGTGTTTTGCTGATTTTATTGAGTGCGGTTTGAAAGTTGATCCAATACGAAGTGGCGTGACACTTGCTGTTCCTAAACAGACTGAAGCCAAAATTTTTAGAACAGTCCCTGCATGGTGGTGGCGTACCCCACGCAAAGCACCTAACATGCCAATACATCTTATTACTGCAAAAAATAGTCATTTTTATAAGCAGGGTTTGCCACAAGGGATGAAAAAAACCTATGGCATCAACTATAGTGTGCTAGAAGGTAGCCACATGTTTCCACTTGAGAAACCTGAACAGACTGCAGATTTTGTACAGCAATTGATTGAAAAACAAGGCCAAGTTAACTAAACCCTGAGTAAAGAATGTTCGCGTTAAGCCATCAACGAATCATGGCTTCGTCAAGATGACGTGAACCTTCTAAAATCATGCGGATCATGATCATGGTTTGTTCAGCCATTTTCTTGCGCTCTACACTTGGCATATCAATCACTTTGGCGCCCATATTGAATACCAATTGGGTGATTGCCATTGCGACTAATTCAGGGTGGAAGAGTTTACTGTTGTTTAAACGTTCTAAACGAATTAAGTCGTCTTTAAGTTCTTGCTGGAAATAGTTTAACTGTCGCTCAACTGCACTTTTGTACGAAGTGGAACCTGTATAACCTTCACGTAATAACAGACTCAAATTGCCATCGTCAGCATCTAACTGTTCAATAAATACTTCAACAGAACTACGAATAATACTTTCTTGGCGAATCGCCTTAATGCGTGCTTCATGCAAAATCTGACGTAGTACAACACCTGCACGCTGAATTAACTCAATTGCAAGTTCGTCTGTGTCCTTAAAGTGACGATAGAAACTGTTCGGTGCAATGCCTGCTTCACGTGCAACTTCACGCAAACTTAGAGATGCAATACTTTTTTCAGGACCAATTAAATTTAAAGCAGCTTGGAACAGTTCGTCTTTTGTGATTGTTGCTTTTCGACCGACACTACGTGCAAGCACTGGTGCATGGGGTTTTGAAGCTTCATGCTCGGTGTTGGTTGTATGAGTTTGAATGGTGGTCGGTGTCATATTTATCAAGCAATTAAATCAAGACTTTTATTATAGCCCCACTGGTCGGCATTGTGAAACGAAACGAAACAATTGGAATATATATACAAATATATATACATGTGTATAATAATTCAAAATCTATGGCGTGGTCGTTTACTATGCATATCCTTGAAAGAACAAAATCTCCTTTAACTGAATTCGCTGAGAGTGTTGTAGATAGACATACAGCAAACTTTTGGCTCCAGAAAATTAACCCACTATGGTCAATCCACCAAGCATTAGGCAAAGTGGTGAAAAAAGAAGAAGCAGCACATGACATGGTGAGTTTGACGATCCAAATTAACCGTCATTTTCAAATGGGCCAAGCGGGACAGCATCATCCCGTTTATGTTGATGTACAGGGCATTCGTTACGAACGAACTTACAGTTTGACTCAACTAGATGCTCAGCATGTGTTGCTTAGCGTGAAAAAAGTGGATCAAGGTAAAGTGAGTCATTGGCTGTGTGAACAGACTCAAATTGGCGATATTTTAGAGTTTGGCCAGCCTTATGGTGACATGAAGTTGACTGTAAATGATCCAGAATTGATCCTGTTGGCTGCTGGTAGTGGTATTACACCCATGTTGAGCTTACTTAAACGTTTGGATCATACTACTCAACTTAAAACACAGCCTGTACATTTGATGTATTGGGTGAAACAGCATGCAGATGCAGCATTCAAGACTTATTTTGAACAATTGGCTACACAATATCCAAGTTTTCAGTTCAGTATTTTCTACACACAAGAACCAGATGCAGATCAGCGCTTAAATGCGGATCACTTAATTGGATTGACTCAGATTGATCAGGCCACGGTTTATGCATGTGGTCCTTCTGGTTTTGTTGCTACGGTTGATGCACTTTTCGGTGAAGCGAAAATCCTAAAAACCGAAGCATTTAGCATGAGCCAGTTTACAAATGATGAAGTCGGTTTTGTCAATATCACATTAACCAAGTCGAAGAAGATTTTAAGTATTCCAAAAGGACAATCTATTCTTGCTAGTTTAGAACAGCAAAATGTCAAACCGCAACATGGTTGCCGTATGGGAATTTGTAATAAATGTGCATGTAATAAAGTAGAAGGTTCAACTCAAAGTTTGGTTAATGGTACGCAAAACTCTGAGCCTGGAAATTTTCTTAAAATCTGTGTGAATACAGCACAAACTGATCTTATTGTTGATTTATAAGGGGAATAAATACAATGAATATGCCAGTAAAAGTTGAATACTTTAAAAATCCAAAGAATCGTGAGTTGACTTCATTTGAGTTGGACGAGCTTGCACGTGAGCTTGATGCCATTAAACAAGAAGTGCTCGATGATATTGGTGAAAAAGATGCGCAATATATTCGTCGTGTGTATGCAGCAGTGCGTTACTCATCAATTGCAGGCCGCGCCTGTTTATTTGCTGGGTGGTTTCCGCCAGCATGGGTTCTAGGTACGGGGCTACTTGGTTTTTCCAAAATTATGGAAAACATGGAGTTGGGCCATAACGTAATGCATGGTCAATATGACTGGATGAATGACCCTAAATTTAATGGTCCAAACTATGAATGGGATATTGTCGGCACATCAGATAATTGGCGTCAAACCCATAATTATAAGCATCATACCTATACCAATATTAAAGGAATGGATGATGATATTGGTTATGGACTGCTTCGCTTATTCCCCGAACAGCGTTGGAAACCTGGCTTTTTATTACAACCCCTTTACAGCATTCCATTTTGCTTATTGTTCCAATGGGGAGTTGCGATTCAAAATTTGGAGTTGGGTAAATATTTCAAAGGTCGTAAGAGTAAAGCGCAAACTTTAGCTGAATGGAAACCGATGCAACGTAAGATTGGTAAGCAACTGTTTAAAGACTATGTATTTTTCCCACTGATTGCAGGTCCTGCTGCATTGCCTGTATTTGCGGGGAATATGGTAGCAAATGGCATCCGTAATATTTGGACTTTTAGTGTCATTTTCTGTGGGCACTTTACTAAGGATGTCGAAGTTTTCCCGAAAAAAGTACTGGAAAATGAAAGTCGTGGTCACTGGTATATGCGTCAAATTCGTGGATCATCAAATTTAACTGGATCAGAAGCGTTCCATATTTTGACTGGACATTTAAGTCACCAAATTGAACACCATTTGTATCCTGATGTTCCTGCACGTCGCTACCGTAAAATGGCGCCAAAAGTACAAGCAGTATGTGAAAAATATGGTTTAAATTACAATAATGCCAGCTTGGTAAAACAATATGGCAGTGTGATAAAACGTATTGTTAAATACGCATTTCCTTTTAAAAAGTAAGTTAAAAAGCCACTTCATATGAAGTGGCTTTTTTATGCTATTTAATAAATTGACGTAAGGTTTTTACTAAATGATCGTAATCACCTTGTTTTGCGATGTGGAGTACATGCTCAATTTCATGTTTTAACCATTTTTGTTTAGATGCATTAAAAGCAAACTGCGCCAATAGCACAAAAGGGCTCTCACCAAATTTGATAGAAAGACCCTTGACATACTTTGGTGGAGAAAACTGATCCATATTGATGCCTTTTTATAATAAAGTGGGATGGTTTTCAAAAATATTTTTATTCGTAAAAATTTATCATAAATATATTTTTTGGTAAATAAAGATGGCTGAATTTTAATAATAAATATATTTAAAATTTTAATATGGTTAAATATTAAGCACGCCTTAATAATTAACTAATTTGCCGATGATTGGGGTGATTAGAGAGGTCAGGAAGCTGTGCATCTGTTCCAGCAAAATAAGTGAAATCGGCTAAGGACAACATTTGCATATCTTCAACACTGTTGCCATAAGCATAAACAGCATGGTAGCGATCAAGCTCATATTTTTCTTGGATACGGACAGCCTTTTGCTCACAGCTACAATCAGGAGTTAGATAGCGTCCCGTATAACGCTGTTGATTTTGTTCTACCTGCGTGCAGATCAAATCAATCGAGAGTATTTCACACACATATTTTAAATAAATATCAATTGAAGCGGAGACTAAGACAACATCATCGCCTAAGTTTTGGTGTTGTTTAAGTTGGCTATACAACGCAGGATTAAGACCTTGCATGAGGCGCTCTGCATAGAGCTTTGCATGCATATCAATTTCCTTAATTTCGGCCTGTTTAAACATGGCCTGAAAAAGTTTCGGGCGCATTTGATGTGCAGGATAAAAACCTAAATAATAGCTTTGAATATAGGGGAGGACTTTTAGCCCTTGTAAAGCAATATGCCGCTTTGAATGCACATAGAAAATGAACCCTGTAAAACTGTCTTTTCCATACAGGGTGCCATCAAAGTCAAATAAAGCTAAATTTTTATGCGCTTTGAGCGTTGCATGCATGATTGGTAACGTCCATTGACACGGGTTGCAAACCAATTTGTATTGTAATCACGACTCAACTTTGGACCAGAAATCACGACTTCAGGCATCATGGCATAGAAAGGTTCCTTTTTTGTGACCTCTTGATAAAGTTTGGTTACTGCACGATAAGTTGCCGTATCTTCAAACTTTTTCTCTTTTTCTTTCTTTAAATCTGAGCGAATCTGACGGGGTGTAACCAAAATGTTATGTTGAGCAAACACCGTAATCAATTCACGTTCAGACTGGCTTTTTGCCGACTTAGGGGAGCCATCTTTGCCATAAAGTAACAAGTCGCCGTCTAAATCAAGTTCTGCTTCAGTTAAGTCATTTAGCATGCTTTGGAACGCAGCATTTCGGCTAGAGTACATGCCTGAGTTATAGTCAGCAAAGCGATAAAGGGGTTTGTCATAGTCAGCAGGGTACATCATGAGTCGATGGATACCATAGTAAAGCCCCCCATACTGGCTATAAAGGTCTGTACGCAAGTCAGCCATACTACCACCTTCGCGTTTATGTTCTTTAGCATAGCCAATGTGTACTTGCATTGATCCAAGGGTTGTAACGGGGTTCATTTTTTCACCAACGTCTTGCCCTACAAGTTTAGCGGCTCCAGTCAAAGCACTGACGTGATAATGATTAGACATATAGTCAAAAATTTCACGGTAAAGCTCATCCAACTGACGTTCTGTTTTGACACGACGCATTTGGCTTAAATAGTTATCTTCAGGGCTTGGCTGTTCTTTTAGTACCTGCTGAAAATAGCCTGCAATGGTGCCACCAATGGCATCACCCAGTTTATCTTTAAATTTTTCATCCAAGCGTTCTTGAACTTCTTTTACTGCTTTCTCGCCTAGACCATAGACCTCTGGGTCAGCCACAAAATTCGACTCTTGATCGACTACAGCAATAATTGAACACATATTCTCTTTGTTTTGAGGAATACCTAACTGTTCTGAAATTTCGTAGATGTCTTTTGCCCATGAGCTTCGATCATTGACACGTGCTGGAATGATACGGGCAATTTGCTCGGCATTGAGCTTTGGCTCATCATCTGTCCACCATGAGCGATCACCACAGGCGGTTAAGCCTATAGATATGGCCAAGACACTTAATGTTTTTAAACCAGAAGAAAGAAACAGCTTTTTATTCATAAATAGAGAACACATGATAAAAGACAAGCTAGAACAGCAGATGCAGTATACTATGTTGGTCGAAAAAGTGATGAATTTTATATGTATATTGGTTGATGATAACTGTCAAATCATTTGATTGAGTATGGTTGTCATGTGAGGTCTATAGCCAAAATAAGGATTAAGACTGTTCTTTGTTATATGTTGGAAATAAAGAGATTAGGTTTTCTCGTTTTATTTATAACTCAACAGAATACTGTGCAAGAACTTTCTTTAAAGTCGAAAAAATGTGTTCATCCCTAGATTGGGCAACATTAAATCTTAAAAAGTTTTGAGCACTCAATGATTGGCTAAATGCATTTCCAGGGGCTAATACCACCCCATCTTTTAAACATTCTCTAGCAATAACGGCTGCATCCAAACCATCGGGAAGTTTACACCATAAAAACATACCTGATTGTGGCATGATCCATGGCTGAATTTTCAATGCTTCAAGTTTGGTAGCTACTTGCAGCATTTCATACGCTAATCGTGCGCGAATGTTTTCCATATGTTTTCGATAACCGCTGTCTTTTAATGCAATTAGCGCCATGTCAGCAGCCAGCCTTCCTCCCCCAAAAGAAGTGGCTATTTTTAAATCTATCAAATTTTCAATCCAAGATTCTTTGGCTGCGATGTAGCCACAACGTATAGATGCAGAAATTGTTTTGGAAAAACTACTGATGTGTATGACGCGATTTAGCCCATCAAAAGAGGCTAAACGAGGAGCGGGACTTTGTTCGAAGTCTGCGAAGATGTCATCTTCAACAATGACTAAATTAGTCTGATCAATTAGCTTTAACAAACGATGAGCGATTACTGGGGAAAGCACTGCACCTGTAGGGTTATGAATACCTGAATTTGTAATATACAGTCGCGGGGAGTGTTCTTCTAGAATGGATTCAAACACTTTTAGATCAGGGCCTATGGGGGTGTAAGGCACACTGATAATTTTAATACGATGGGCTTTTAGCAGAGCATGAAAGTTAAAATAACATGGGTCATCGACAATAACAGTATCGCCTGCTTCTAATAACAGCCGGCATATTAAATCAATTGCTTGAGTCCCTGATTCCGTGAGCATGATTTGATTGGAACATGCATCAATTTTAACTGAACTTAAGCGACGCGAAATAAATTGTCTTAATTCTGGGTGCCCTAGTGGTGTTGCGTATTCGACTAACTCTAGTGAATCTGCTTTTGCCATAGTCCGAAGTGCACGTCTCACCCCTGTTTCATATAACCAGTCTGGCGGGAGCCACCCACATCCTGGTTTTAAAACATTAACGCCTGTTTCAAGAGCTTGTCTAGAGACCCATAAAGGATCGACCTCCCGATCAAGCTGAGGTTCAATTTGAGTCAACGAAAGAGGAGCGATTGGTCCTGAGACATAAAAGCCAGAACCAGCTTTGGAAATAATCATGCCTTCCGCAATTAAACGTTCATAAGCCTCAACAACGGTAGAAATTGACACATGCATTGTTCGAGCTTGGAGCCGGACAGAAGGGAGTCGATGACCTGGTAAATAAGTACGAGAAGTAATTTTTAGCTTAATTTCTTGCATGACTGCATTAATACGGGTATGGCTTCGCATGACTTCACTCTAAGCTGTATTGGATTTATATACATAACAGTTTCTAATAATTGTACTGAATTGTTTCTGGTTTAAAAAGAGGGATTCATGTTCAACTTGAGTGGTTGAATATTTGAGACCTGTTAAATGAAAGTACTGAAAAATGGTTGGATCAATGGATTGATTGGTGTTGTAATTTTTGCTGGATCTCTACCTGCAACACGCGTAGCGATTGCAGATTTTACACCGATTTTTTTGACCAGTGCCCGTGCCACAATTGCAGGAGTATTTGGGTTAGCCTTACTCCTATTATTCCGTCAGCCACATCCACAGAAAAAGGAGATTCCTTCACTTGTGGTCACTGCAATAGGTGTAGTGATAGGTTTTCCATTGTTAACAGCTTTTGCACTACAGTCTGTTACATCTGCACATTCAATTGTTTTTTTAGGTCTGTTACCTATTTGTACCGCAATATTTGCTGTTATACGTGGTGGGGAGCGTCCCAAACCATATTTTTGGTTATTTGCACTTGCTGGAGCATCTTTTGTCGCAGGTTATGCTGCTACTGGGGATATGGGAGTTTCTTGGAAGGGGGATATTCTCATGCTTATAGCAATTATTCTGTGTGGATTGGGTTATGCAGAAGGTGCGAAATTATCTCGAAATTTAGGCGGTTGGCAAGTAATAAGTTGGTCTTTGGTTTTATCTTTGCCGCCGATGTTATTTTTAACACTATTTACGATGCCAGCATCTTTTCATGCTACTAGTACATCTGCATGGATTGCATTGGGATATGTTTCATTTTTTAGCATGTTGTTGGGTTTTGTTTTTTGGTATCGTGGATTGGCACAGGGTGGAATTGCAGCTGTGGGGCAACTGCAATTATTTCAGCCTTTTATTGGGCTTGCATTGGCAGGATGGTTGTTACACGAAACAGTAAGTTGGACGATGTTAGTTGTAACTTTGGCTGCTGTACTTTGTGTTGTTGGGGCAAAGAAATATGCCTAAAGGAAAATTTTTATCTTCAGCAGTCGACTTTCAACATGGTGAGGGTTTTGTTTTGAATTTAAGTGTGGATCATAAAACTCCTTTAAAGCTTTGGAGATGTATTGAGCTTCAGGATTTAGAGGGGTAGGACTACGAAAATTCAGATGCATTTGCTTGTATATTTAATTTGAGACTAGGGTGGGAATTTTGGTGATATGCAATTACGGCCATTTCTTTTCGATATATATAATTGTTCATCAGCTCTATGCAAAACACTCTTTTTCAATTCTTTCCTTTTCCAAGCAACAACTCCAAAAGACATCGTAACTTTTTGGACAACTGGAAATGCGCAAGAAGCAATAACTGTCCGTAAGCGTTCTGCCATTTTTAACGCTAAAACCAGTTTTATATCTGATAGTACTATCAAGATTTCATCTCCACCCCAACGAATGAGGGTGTCTCTGCTGCGCAAATTTTTGGAGAGTTCATTGATTACTTGTTGTAATACTGCATCACCTAGGGCATGTCCGTATGAGTCATTGATCGTTTTAAAATAATCAATATCAGCCAGTAGCACACAACAAGAATTATCTTCAGCACACATATCTTTTTGAAGAGTATCTAATAAACGTTCACCATATCGACGGTTGAAAATGTTGGTCAGACTATCATAATTGGCCCATTCTTCCAGTTGGCTCTTAAGCTGAATATGATGATTAATGTTTCTACCGATACTGACATAGTGGGTGATTTTTCCATTATGATCTTTTAGAGGAGAGGAAATCAGATCTAAAAAGTGCTTTTCAGAATGATCATTTTTATCTTCGGCATCACATGTATTTTCAACTTTCTGCTTTTTTATTTTTCTTATTTCTATAAGTTGTTGATTACTAGGGTATAGTTTTGTTATAGGTTCATCTTTTAGGTCAGCAAAGGTGTATCCTGAAAGTGTTTCTGTTGCATGATTAATAAATTGGATTTTAGCTTGATCATCTGTGATTACTATTGTATCTGGAGTTGTATTTATTGTCGCAATCAGCATTGTTTGATACTTCAGATTTTCATTCTTTTCACTAATATCCCGTTGAACAGATACAAAATGAGTGATTTTTCCAAACTCATTTTTTATAGGAGAAATATTCCATTCTACATGATATGCAGTTTTGTCTTTACGATAATTAATTGTATTGTTATGAAAAAATTTCCCCTCGATTAAGCAACGTTTCAGCTCATGAATTACAGCAGGGTCTGTATCATGACCTTGTAAAATACGAGGTGATTGGCCAATTAGTTCATTTTCACTGTAGCCTGTCATTTTACAAAAAGCAGGGTTGCAGAAAATAATATTTGGACCTTCTTTTTCAAAAGAGGCATCTGTTATGACAATTGCATTAAATGATTGTTGGATTGCCATAGTCATTAAACTATTTAGCTCAGTTAGGCTGGGTTTTTTATATTCAAAATCTTGAGACATATTAGAGTTAGCCTCTATATTTCTTTATAATAAAAGTAGAAGATATTAATAACACAATCATGAATTTGGATTCAATTGGTGTAGATGATTTGCATGATTTTTCTTCTATGGGTGAGTGTTTTTTAGGCTGATTTAGATGTTCTTCTATAAGTCTTAAAAGCTAAGAAGCATTTCATTTACAGTTTTTAATTAATTTTTTTGTTTAATTTATTGATTTTATTATCATTTATTAGTTAATTGTTTTTGATATTGATTTTCTAACTATTTAGACCTTCGGTTCTGGTAATGGGGAGATATTCTTTTTTTTGTGAGAGAGATGTGAATGTAATGATTTATGCATATTCTTTATTAGTTACAATGGTAATACCAATAGGGTTTTGGAACATGTTTTTTGTTCTTTGATTGTTGTGAAAATATGATTTTTATAAGTATAGAGAGTTCAAATCTTCATTGGTAATCTAAGTGATTTTTAGGTGGATTTATTTTTAAAAATAGCATTTGATACGCGCTAATTCTGATGAAAATATTAACTATCATTTAGTCATAATTTTTTGCATTAAAATAGGATTTATACACTTTTTTGAATATATAGGTATCAATGAATCAGAATAAGGAGTTTGTTTTATAGTCTAGGTTTAATTTTAAATCCTGACTTTTTTAGTTGGTATTTTATAAGGTTTTTTATAATTAATGTTGCTCTTGGACGTCGATAGACACCTTATAGTCACTGGTTTTTTTATGTTTTAATGAAAATTATAATAATATCAAATGTAATTGTTACTTTTTTGTTTAATATTTAATTTTATTACAGCAAGATCATTAAATATAACTTTATATTGGGTTTATTTTCTTAATGATTTTTCTGTAGAAAATAAGTAAATATATTAAACCGAAAGTGTTATATTTAAAAGAACATAGACTATTATTACAATTAATATCCAGCTAGACTGAATGCACTTTATTATTAATATTTTATTAAGCTTAACTTAATAAAATATTTTATTGTTTAATTTGTTGAAAAAATGATTGGTTAATGTGATAATTTAAATTCTTTGTTATAAATCATATGTCTACTTCGTATGCATCCTAAATTTAGTGCTAATCTGCCTAAAATCTCTGGTTTTACCCTAATAGAGTTAATGATAACAGTTGTTATAGTCGCTATTTTGGCTGCAATAGCACTTCCTTCCTACCAAAGCTATATTAAGAAAACAAATATTAGAGCTGCTCAGGCAGATCTTGTTTCGTTAAGTTTGGTTTTTGAAAATTATTATCAACGTAATTTATCTTATCCTGATCAGGATTATGCAAATACGAATGCATTGATTGCTACTTCAGCTTTTCCTCAGTGGTCAGCCAGTAAAACAGATATTTTTGAGTTTTCTAGCAAAAAAGTGGATAGCGGTAAAGGATATGAATTAATAGCTACAGCTAAAGATTCGAGTAACTTAGTTGGTTGTACTTTAAAAATCAAAAATACGAATGAAAGAACAGCTACTACGAGTTGTAATGGTACAAGCACATGGTAATTCAGCGATCTAGGCAGTCAGGAGTTAGTCTGATTGAGTTAATGATTGCTATTACTATTTTAGCGATTCTGGTTGTGGGAGCAGCGTCCTTAACAGGGTTGTGGTCTAAACAAGCTGAATTAGATAAAGCAACTATGTCATTGAAAAGTGCTATGGGGTTAGCAAGAGCAACAGCGATCAGAAATGAATATGCTCAAACAGCTGATTTGGCTGCTAGCCAAATTTGTTTTGATTTAAGTGCTAAGAAATTATCAGTCCATAAAGCAACTTCAACAGAATCTGCAAGTTGTACTAGCCCTATAGTTTTTGCTTATGCATTAAACCAAGCAATAGAAATTAAGAATGTTAGTTCGACTGATTTCAAATGTTTCGCCTTTAATAATCTAGGGCAAGTCATTACTGAAGTCACGGAAAATTGTAAAACAAATTTATCTTTGGTGGTAAGTAGTGGATCCCTTAGTGAAGCATATGATCTTAGCTAAAAAAGTGCAAAAAGGCGTTGGTTTGTTAGAAGCACTCATTGCAGTAGCATTATCTAGTATCGTTATTTTGGGAGCAGTATATAGTACGGGGCGAATGCTGGTCAGCCAGCAACAAAATAATCTTCAATATATTGTAATTAATGAGCTACGTACAAAACTTCAAAATGCATCTGTTAGTGAAAAGGAAGATTGGTGCAGTGGTAGTGCTCATCCAACCATTAATTTGCCCAATGAAAAGAATGCGTCAGAAGTCACAGTAATATGTGAGTCAATGAATGTTACTGTAAATAGTACCAATATAAGTCTTAATGGAACGGTTTCTGAGCGGCAACCAGTTAAATTTGAAATTGAAAGTACTTTACTTGGTGGCAAGGTCACTGTAGGGGAGTCTTTGTAGTGAATAATCAATCAGGTGTTACTTTAATTAGCCTTTTGGTTGGATTGCTCATAGGTATCTTATGTATTTTGGCTGTATTAAGTGCTTACAGGACTATCGTAAAAGCAGGTGTTGAGTCTCGCAAAGCATCGACGCATGATACTCAGTTGCAAAGTGGTTTAACGACAGCCCAAATGCTTTTACAAAATGCAGGATTTGGTCTTGATGGGTCATCAAACTTACTGTCAACGACTCTTCAGATGGAGTCAAAAAGTGTAAAGGTTGTTCTTTGGCGGTTAAAATTGGGAACAAAAATTTCCTGCCAAGGTTTAGCAGATGTAGAGAATTCTAACAATAAAAAGCGTAGGTTTGTATTGTTAAAAGGACTTTTAGATGATGCTGGAGCTGACTGTAATGAAACAGCGAATTTAGGTTCATTTAAATGGAAGATTCAGACAAATTTGGCTGAACTTGATGATTACTCTTCAGATCAGTCGAACCCGAATCAAATTAGCTTTGAACAAACGGTATCAACTTGCACGCCATTTGGTGTTGGTGGTTCAAGTGATAGTGTTTCTCACCCACTTATAATGATTTCAGCACAAACTAGCACACAAAAAATTGCAGGATTAGGCCAAGTAAAAGTACCTGTTTGTATTGTCAATATTGTGTCTTAGGAAAAGAAATGATAATCAGGAATAAACAGCGCCCAATGTCACAGCATGGCTTTGCAACAGTTTTAATCGTTTTACTTGTAGGATTAGCTGTTGCGGTATCAGCTTTAGGGACAGCATATTATATAAATATCTCGCAACGTACATTAGTATCGAGTCATGCATTGACTAATGCCCAATCTGGTGCGTGGTCTGGCGTCGAAATATTCCGCAAATATCTAAAAACGTTGAGTCAGGATGATTTTTCAAACTTGGAAAAATCTCCCCAAACATTTACCTTAAATATTCCAGAAGGTCGTACATTAAATGTAAATAATGTCAAAGTAAAAGCGCAGGGAACAACACCCGAAATATATCAAGTCACTGCGAACATTCAGAATATTAGCGATAAATCCGAATCATCATCAACTATACAAGTCGTTTATGAAATTTTGTTTTCAGAGGGTTCAGGTTCGGACCATCAAAGTTCTGGAAATACAACAAAGTTACCAAGTGCGATGAACTTCTATGGTGATCTTAATGCTAATGGTGGCATTACATTTTCTAATGTTGGAGATCGGGCTATTGTTAATGTTTCTGGCAATTTTTCGACTAGTTCAGGTTTAACTGGAATTAAAGAGCTCAAAGTACTCGGAGATGTGAACATTGGTGGAGGGGGGATTACAGGTCTGGAAAATATTTATTCAAATGGGAATGTAAATTTAAATGCTAGCGGGACAGCATCACTGGTTTCCGCAAAAGGGAGTGTTACGACAACAGGCGGTGTTGCTGTAAAAGATATTTATGCTGATGGTGATGTAAATATCAAAAGTAGTGGTAATTTTAATAGTATTGATACCAAGGGTTCCATCACTGTTGACACAAACCCAACCATTACTAAGGCGACAGCGGGAAATAAAATAACCGTTAACAATGGAACTATTTTGAATTCATTAGCAAATTCCGATATTAAATATAATGTTTGGAATCAGCTTAATACTGCAAAAAGTGGTGGTGTTTTTACCTGTGTAAGTCCTTACTGGAATAATTTTACGAATATAGCTGCCGTAAACTTTATGTCATGCCCTACGAATGCGGCTGATAAATTAACACAAGTAGCTACGGGCACAAAAGTTGCTTTTCCAACAGGAGCACTCGTTACGGTGACCATGGATGAGAAACCTCTCATCAATGCGTCTGCTTATGAGGAACAGGCAAATTATGTATTTAGTGTAAATAGTCAGAATCAAATTTTAGTTTATGTTAGAAATGTAAATGGCGTAGCCGAAGGTAGTTATCATTTAGGCAAAACAAAAATAAATTATTCTCAGTCATGGGGGTATTTATGTAAAGAGGTAGATTCGGATAACTTTTGTACAAGCAGTATTGTGGCAAACTTTGCCAAAAAATATGGCTGGGTGAACGAGATCATAAGTTATTCTAATGGTATCTGGACATTAAGAGATATGCAAAATTCAGAAAGTTCGATTGCTAGTGGCGTAATATTTTTTAAGGGCACATCTGTAAACTTAGAAATGGGGAACTATGCAAACACAATTATTTCAACAGGTAATATTAATTATGGTGGTAGCATATCTATGAAAGCACCAAACTATGCGGGTGCTTCTGTTGTGTGTGGATCATCGTATTTTCCAACGCCTACAAATTTGTGTGCATCAAAAGATACATTGAGTTTGGCTAGTATTGCTAACATCGCCTTAATTGCAGGCTCTTGTACGGATACCAGTTCCACAGCACAATGTTCTGCAACATATATAGGCGGAGATATAACTTTAACATCTCAAGCAACAATTGAGGGAAATGTTATTGCAGGTAATAGGCTTATTACTGGTGGGCAAACTATTGTAAAAGGTTCAATTCTCGCCGCAGCATTAGGAAAAAATACTGGTTCTACTTTAGGTGGTAGTACAACTATTGATTTTAATGGAACAACGAGTGATCAGAATACAATTACTGTTCCGAATACAGGTAATAATGATTCAGAAAGTAGTGATGAAACCGAAACAGTGTCTGTTAAATGGGCAAGGTATATTTGAGAGTTATTTATATAATTATGATGAATATTTTTAACTTTAATTATTTATATTTTAGGTAAATTTATCTAGGAGTTTTAAACTCCTAAATGAATTTATCGTTTAGATGGAAATGCAATTTAAAGGTGAATTTTGGTATTTTCGAAAATTCACATCATGTATTTATTAATTGTTAGACTTCATAGAATATTAAAGAACCCGCAACCTATTTAAGTCGATATTTCCATAATACGAATCATCGGCTTATTTTGATGACATATTTGATAAGCACATAAAGAAGTATGAATCTCGTCAAATAGCCTGCAATGCTTCTCGTCTAGTCGTCACTAGATTGTAAGCCCCTTTCAGCAAACTGAATAAAGTTTCTATTTTATTGTGCTCCTATAGAGCTTCTTCCATGGGCGACAATAGTTGACTAAGACTTATAATATTGTATTTGCAGATTTTACAAACTGGTCATGTAGTTAAAGCTTATATAAAGATTCTATACTTATAAATAGACATCACATCATAAAAGATGAGCCGAAAGAATAGATGCAGTATACTGTTTCGGTCGAAAATATGATGAATCTATATGTATATTGGCCCATACCAACTTTCAAATAATTTGATTGTTGCACCGATGGCAGGTGTTACTGATCGTCCATTCCGCACATTATGCAAATATTTTGGTGCAGGGCATGCGGTCAGCGAAATGATGACTGCAGATCAGACACTTCGCATGAGTAAGAAGAGTTTATACCGTGCAAATTTTGATGGTGAACTAGCACCGATTTCTGCACAAATTGCAGGATCAGATCCCAAAGAGCTTGCTGAAGCCGCGCGCTATCAAGTTTCAAATGGTGCGCAAATAGTAGATATTAATATGGGTTGCCCTGCAAAAAAGGTCTGTAATAAATTGGCAGGCTCTGCACTTTTAAAAGATGAAGACTTGGTGGCTCGTATTTTAGATGAAGTTGTTGCTGCGGTTGATGTTCCTGTGACGCTCAAAACGCGTTTAGGTTTTTTAAATGGCCATGAAAATATTTTACGGGTGGCGAAGCGCGCAGAAGAGGCGGGTATTGCAGCATTAGCACTGCATGGTCGTACTCGGGAAGATATGTATTTGCATACCGCACGTTACAGTCTGATTAAAGAAGTCAAACAAATATTGTCAATCCCAGTCATTGCCAACGGAGATATTGATAGTCCTGAAAAGGCTAAATATGTGCTTGATTATACTGGCGCAGATGCGATTATGATTGGTCGTGCAGCGCAAGGGCGTCCATGGATCTTCCGTGAAATAGCACATTATTTGGACACAGGGGAGCATTTGGCTGCACCTAATATTCAGGAAGTTAAAGAGGTGTTGCAGGGGCATCTTTCTGAATTGTATAGTTTTTATGGTGAATACTCTGGCTGTCGAATTGCACGTAAACATATTGCTTGGTACACCAAAGGCTTACGCTCAAGTAATGAGTTCCGCCAAAACATGTATAAAGTTGAAAGCACAACTGAGCAATTTAAAGTGGTTGCAGACTACTTTGATCAGTTGCTTGCGCATGGTGAAACCATGAGTGATGTGCAGGTGGAACAAGTTAATCTATTGGAAACCAAATAAAAAAAAGCTCCATTATTGGAGCTTAGCTAAAAGATAGAATGACTTAATAATTGGCTTGTTGCATTTCGACTAAGAGTTGATTAATTAAATCACGAGCTTCAAGTTCACGAATCTGAGAAACATTGCTTCCAGCCCAAAAAGCACCAAAGCCGTGATCACCTTGTTGACTTGCAGCAGTATGTAATTGTTTTCCAAGATCATAAGCATATGGATAAGCAGCGACTGCAGGGCGGTTTGGTAAGTCGACTTGTGTATGCCAGTGACCTAGAAGTCCTCGTGCGGGACGACCTGAGATGCTGGCGCTAATTTGCGTAATTTGCTCATGAAATAACGCATGACGATAGGCATCATTTGCATTTGAACTTTTACACTGTACAAATGCTGTACCCAATTGGACTGCACTCGCCCCTAGGTTTAACATTTGTTGAGATTGCGCACCATTCATGATGCCGCCAGCGGCAATAATTGGACACTGACAGTGCTCTACCAAAAGCTGAACCAGATCGACAGTCCGAATTGCGCTATCAAAAAGTTCATTAAATATTCCGCGGTGACCGCCAGCTTCAGTGCCTTGCGCAATGATAATATCTATACCTGCAGCTTCAATTGCCCGTGCTTCCGCTAAGTTTGTTGCAGAGACCATGGTCAAAATACCCGCATCCTTTAGGGCTTGTATTTGATGAGGGTGTGGGATTCCAAAATGAAAACTTACTGCTTTAGGGCGAGTTTCGAGTACGACATTTAAGTAGTCATCGTTGTCTAAAAAGCTTGGATAAATACAGTGCAACTGTGTAGGGGGTTCTGCATGGTATTGTTCAAAATGAGGTCTTAGAAAATCAATCCATGCCTGTGATGCTATGGGTTCAAGTTCAACACTTTGATGGCAGAAAAAGTTGACCTGAAATGGTTGCTCAGTCAGTTCTTGAGTTTTTAAAATTTGTGCATGAGCTGTTTCTACGGTGTTGGCACCTAAGCCTAGTGAGCCGAGTCCACCTTGATTTGAAACCTCTGCTGCAAGTTCTGGAGTAGAGACACCTGCCATAGGTGCGAGAAAGATAGGATGCTTAATTCCAAGGCGTTCTAATAATAAAGACATGTGCTTGCTCCTTTTTCATATCAACACTTTGCCCAAGCACAGCAGAATTGGCAAATAATATTCATTATTTTATCGAAAAATACAGAAAACCTTGAGTATCATATTTTATTGTATAGCGACAAACAGTGTCGTTGAAAGCAGTCTTTCTACATGTTTTAGGACCGAAATTTTTTATACTTTTGTTTTTGATTTTACCGAAGTGAGTCATGAGCGATCGTATTCGTGAAAAGTTACAAATTTTAGCTGATGCAGCTAAATATGATGTGTCCTGCTCCTCTAGTGGTAGCAATCGTAAAAACAAAGCGAAAGGGTTAGGTAATACAGGAAATGGCATCTGTCATAGTTATACGGAAGACGGACGTTGTGTTTCATTACTTAAAATTCTATTTTCAAATGTATGTATTTTTGATTGTTCGTATTGTGTTTCTAGACGCTCTAACGATGTCAAACGGGCCGCTTTTACCGTACAAGAAGTAGTAGATTTAACCATCAACTTTTACCGCCGCAATTATATTGAAGGGTTATTTCTCAGTTCAGGTATTTTCAAATCAGCTGATTTCACCATGGAGCGAATGCTACAGGTGGTGAAAAAGTTACGCCTTGAAGAAAACTTTAATGGTTATATTCATTTAAAAACGATACCAGGCGCTTCCCAAGAGATTATTACCGAGGCTGGTTTATATGTAGACCGCATGAGTATTAACTTGGAAATGCCAACGGAAGTTGGCTTAAAGCAGTTTGCACCCGAGAAGTCACATGCTGAGGTACAAAAGGATTTAGCTATTGTACGAGATCGCTTGATTCAGTTGAGTGATGAACGACGTTTGATTCGGCACGTACCGAAGTTTGTACCTGCAGGTCAAACTACACAGATGGTGGTAGGTGCACATCAAGAAACAGACAAAGATATTATTTTAATGGCAGATCACCATTACAAAGTGTATCAGCTCAAACGAGTATATTTTTCAGGTTATATCCCAATCAATGAACAGGAGAAAATGCTTCCTGTCGTGGGTTCTACGCCACCATTATTAAGAGAAAATCGGCTGTACCAGTCGGATTGGCTCATGCGTTTCTATGGTTTTGATGCGCAGGAAATCGTGAATGATCAGCATCCGAATTTAGATTTGGACATTGACCCGAAGCTAAGCTGGGCACTGCGTAACCCTGAGCATTTCCCTGTCGATATTCAATATGCAGACTATCGTATGATTTTACGTGTTCCGGGTATAGGTGTTCAATCGGCTAAAAAAATTGTGCAAGCTCGGCGTTTTGGGCAGATTCATATCGATCAACTAAAGCGTATGGGTATTGCTTACAATCGGGCACAGCATTTTATTCGCTGTGCAGACACGCCAAAGTTTAAAAAAGAACAACAAGCGAGCCAAATTCGGCAGCACATTTTGCAATCGGGGCAATCTAAATATCAGAAACAGCTTTCACCTCAACTGGGCTTTGGCTTTTAGTATGTCGATCTATCGCTTTGATCAAACCATGACTGGACTACTGAGTTGTGTATATAGAAGCTTTCAGTTTAAAGATTTTGACGTCAAGCTTGCATCTAACAACTCCCAAGCCAGCTTGTTTGATGAGTGTATTGAGGTTGCTTCAAATGAGGAGCATGCACAGCGAGTGTGGCAGGGCTTGAGACAAAGAGTCAACCCCATCAGTTTACGGTATTTTTATTATTGTTTTCTGTCAGAGCAACAGCAGGCACATCAGCATCTTTTTAACTTTTGTATTTATATATTTAAAAATACACAAGTAGTTGACCAAAACTATGCACATGCGGATGTGTTGGCTGTTTCGCAGTGGGCCAAACAGGTGGGTCGTGAGAAGCATCGTATGGAGGCTTTTGTGCGGTTTAAAAAATGCCGTGATGGATTATTTTTGAGTCTCATCCAACCTGATTTTAATGTTCTTCCCTTAATTGAACGGCATTTTAAAAATCGTTATCAAGATCAAAGATGGCTGATTTATGATGAAAAACGACATTTCGGTATTTATTATGATTTAACAACGGTGCATCAAGTGAAGATGGAGGTTGAGCAACTCGACCTTGCTTACAAAGTAGGGCATAGTCAGTCATTTAGTATTCAATTGGATGATGATGAACGACTGTATGATCAATTATGGAAAGATTATTTTAAAAGTATCAATATCGAAGCGAGAAAAAACCTCAAGCTGCATGTTCAATTTGTACCTAAGCGCTATTGGCGGTACTTGAATGAGAAAATAATATAACTGCCCATAAACAAGGCTTTAGGGCATAATGCCGCAGCATGATTATTTTTAGGTGTCTATCGCATGATAAAGTACATTTCCACCGCTGCGATTGTTTCAAGTCTAAGTCTTGTTGCATGTTCAGAGGCAGATCAAGCTAGCGTGAAAGTTAATCCGAGTCATTATCACGTTAAAGATGCTGCAAATTTGCAACAGCGCTTTAGTCAGCTTAATGAACAATTAGTGCGAGATTTTCAACAATTAAAGAAAAAAGAAAGTGTTGCTTTTGCTCAGCAACTGCCTTTGGATGTAAATAATCTTCAAACATTGAATCAACATTTGGTTAGCCGTAGCGCGCTTAAACCCAGCAAAATTGCTTATTGTGATGTGATGAACGGTTATTTTGCTGAAATGTATCGTTTAGGGCATTATAATTTAGAGCTTATCAGTGATGTGGATATTCCACATACTGAACAAGAAAACTTAAAGCAAAATTTTAGCTCACCTGAACAGTTTTATGATTTTATTATCAATCGTTATAGTACATATCGTCAGGTACAGCAGACGATGAATTATGGTTGTAACTTAAAAGCAGCATTGAATTGATACTGATGAATGAATGTAAAAAGCCCAAAATGTTGTGGGCTTTTTAAGAATTTTTTTATGAATGTTTAACGGATTGGTAAATGTAGTATGGGTTTAGACATGCACATTAAAAAGTGAACCAATCCAACTTGCAAAGAGCATTGCAAAAATGCCCCAAAGGGTGACACGAATTGCACCTGTCCAGATTGCAGTGCCAGAAAAGTAGCTCGATAAAGCACCCAAACTTAATAAAGACAGTACTCCTGTAATGGCAACAGACTGTGCTAAATGCCCCTCTGGGCTTAAAAGAATAGCCAGCATTGGAAGCAATGCACCGAGTGAAAAAGCGAGGGCAGAAGAGCCTGCTGCTTGTAGTGGTTTTGCTCTGGTATTTTCATGGATGCCTATTTCATCACGTGCATGTGCTGAAAGTGCATCATGTGCACTGAGTTGCACAGCAACTTCATGAGCAAGTTCGGGATTGAGTCCGCGTTGTATGTAAATTTGAGTCAGTTCTTTTAGTTCTAAGTGTGGGTTTTTATCGAGTTCTCGAGCTTCAAGTTTTAAATCTGCTTCTTCAATATCGGATTGAGACTTAACTGAAATATACTCCCCAGCAGCCATCGAGCTTGCACCTGAAATGAGTCCAGCAATGCAAGTAATGAGCAAGGTTTGACTAGATGCACCACTCGCAGCCATACCCATAATTAAACTGGTCACTGAAATGATGCCATCGTTAGCACCCAAAACGGCAGCACGTAACCAACCTGTACGATGAATGAGATGTGGTTCAACATGGTGGGAGTAAGACATGGTGATAGATCATCCTCAAATTTTAAAATTATGATTTATTTGATAATACGTTCTGCATCTACTATAGCACAGACCATAAAAAAGCCTCCCAGTAGGAGGCCTTTTTATGGCATTAGATATTATTGTTGTGCTTTCTCTTTCACATCAGCAGCACCTTGTTCAACTGCACCAGCAACATGAGCAGTTGCTTCTTTAGAAGCATTTTTCACATCTTGAGCAGCAGCTTCGGTTTTTGCAGCAGCTTCGTCAGCGGCAGCACCAATTTTTGCAGATGCTTCATCTGCAGCTTTTTGAGTGTCAGATACTGCTTCACTTGCAGCTTTGTTAATGTCATGACCTGCTTGTTCAGCAGCATTCTCAAGGTGTTCACCTGTCGTTGCACCTGTTTCAGGTGCTTTTTCTTTTGAACAACCAACAAGAGCAACAGTCGCAGCAAGACCTAAAGCAATAAGTAATTTATTCATTTTTCCTATCCTTTTCGTTTTATACCCAAAAGTAGGGGGTGGGCAAAATATAATCTAATTTGTGTGAAAAGCAGACTACATTATTGTTAAAAATATGTAATTTTTTATAAAAAACAGCGTGATAAAAAGGCTTATAAGCTGAGTTGCCTATAAGCCTTTAGAGGGGGTAGAGAGGGGGAGGGTTACAGCCCAGAACGAATAATATAGTCAAAAGCAGACAGAGATGCTTTC